>JBEITQ010000039.1:0-11325 GCA_040374835.1 Phycisphaeraceae bacterium
AGCACCTTGGCCTTCAGGCCCGTGAGCGCCGCGATCACCGCGGTGACGCTCGCGACGCCGACGATGATGCCGAGCGCGGTGAGGAAGGACCGCGTCTTGTTGGCCCAGATCTGGCTGAGGGCCATGAGCACGGTCTTGGCGACGAAGAAGATGCCGAACCTCATGCCGCGGCCCCCATCGCGCGCGCGGCCGGGACGTGGGGAGCGACCTCGTCGTCCTGCTCGGCGGGCAGGTCGCTCATGATGCGTCCGTCGAACAGGCGCACCACGCGCTGGCAGTGCGCGGCCACGTCGTTCTCGTGGGTCACCAGGATGACCGTCTGCCCGGCGCGGTGCAGCGCGGAGAACAGGCCGAGGATCTCGGCGGTGGTGGCGCTGTCGAGGTTGCCCGTGGGCTCGTCGGCCATCAGGATCCTGGGGTTGTTCAGGATGGCGCGCGCGATCGCGACGCGCTGCTTCTGGCCGCCGGAGAGCTGGTTCGGGCGGTGGTCGACGCGCTCGCCGAGGCCGACGCGCTCCAGTGCCTCCAGGGCGCGCTTGCGGCGCGCGGAGGCGCCGCCGCCGGTCGCGCTGTAGAGGAGCGGAAGCTCCACGTTCTCCAGGGCCGTCTGGCGCGTCAGCAGCTCGAACGTCTGGAAGACGAAGCCGATCTCCTCGTTGCGCACCAGCGCCAGCTCGTCCGGCTTCATGGCGCTCACCAGCCGGCCGCCGAGCCAGTACTCGCCCGAGGTCGGCCGGTCGAGGCAGCCGAGGGTGTTCATCAGCGTGCTCTTGCCCGAGCCCGACTTGCCCATGATGGCGACCATCTCGTTTCGGCCGATCGAGAGGTCCACGCCCCGCAGGGCATGGATGGTCTCCACGCCGACGCGGTAGATCTTCGCGATCGCTCGGAGCTGGATGATCGAGTCTTCCATGGTCGGGCGCGCCTAGAAGCGCATGCGCATGCCGCCGCCGCGGCCGCCGCCACCGCCGCCTCCGCCGCCACCGCCCCACTCGCCGCCGCCGCCGCCACGGCCGGTGTCCTTCGTGACGGCCTCGCCGTCCTTCAGGCGCTCGAGCGACTTGTAGGGCCCCGTGACGACGACCTCGCCCTCCTTCAGGCCGTCGACGATGATGGTGTCGGTCAGGTTCGACGCGCCGGTGACGACCGGCGTGGCCACGGCCTTGCCGTCGATCACGCGGAAGACCACGTTGGTGAGCTGCGCCTTCGGCGGGATGAGCGGGCTCGAGCGCACCGACTCCGGCAGCTCCTCGACCTTGCGCTCGACGATCGCCTGGCTCGGCAGGGCGAGGCCCGCGTGCTGGGCGATCTGGATGTCGACGTTGCCGCCGAGCCCGCTGAAGACCTGCTCGCCGTCGAGCTCGAGGATCACCGCCGTCTTGAAGTAGCCGGTGCCGTCGCGCGCCTCCACCGTGCGGCTCAGCGCCACCTCGTCGACGCGGCCCTTGAAGACGCGGTTCTTGTAGCCGTTGATGCGGACCTCGGAGGACTGGCCCTCGGCGACGCGCGGGATGTCCGCCTCGCTCACCTTCGCGGTGAGCTTCATGCGGCTCAGGTCGGCGACGGTGAGGATCTTGGTGCCGGCCATGTTCATGGTGCCGACCACCACCAGCTCGCCGACCTCGGCGTTCAGCTCGGTGATCACGCCGTCGATCGGCGCGATCACCACCGTGCGGCGCAGGGCCTCGCGCTGCTGCTCGATCTGCGCCTCGGCGGCGGCGAGCGACTTCTCGAGCTGGACGATGACGTTCTTCTGCGCCTGGAACTGCGCCTCGAGGTCCAGGGCGCGGGCGGTCGCGTCCTCGAACGCCTGCCGGCTGATGTCGCCGGTCAGCAGCAGGCCCTCCTGCCGCTGCGCCGTGATGCGCGCGAACTCCAGGTTGTTCTGGGTGCCGATGATGCGGGAGCGCTCGGCCTCCAGGCGGTAGCGCTCGCCGTCGCGGCGCGCCTCGGCGCTCTGCAGCGCGGCCTTCAGGTCGCGGTCGTCGAGCCGCATGATGAGCTCGCCGGCGCGCACGCGCTCGCCGGCCCGCTTGGGGAGTTCCATGATGCGGGCGGACACCTCGGCCGAGATGTCGACCTTCTGCACCGGCTCCACGATGCCGGGGGCGGACACCACCTCCACGAGGGTCGACCGCACCGCCGGCTCCATGCGGACCGGGACGCCGTCGTCCCCCATCTGGACCATCTCGTAGAGGTCACGGCCGAAGAACAGCCCCACCAGGCCCAGGACGGCCAGGACGGCGGCGGAAATGGCCCAGGCCCGCTTCATGAGGAAGGGAAATGATACGCCCACCCCTGGGGCGGGACCCCGCCCGGGATGCATGGCCGGAAATGCCGCCCCGGGCGATCAGCGCGCGGGTTCGATGGTGACCGTCAGCCCTCGGGTCTGGAACTGGTCCTGGATCAGCTCCGCGCGCTCGCGATGGGTCACGAGCAGCATCGACACGCCGGACTGGTGCGCCTCGATCGTGCGCGCCACCGCATCGGGGTGCGGCAGCCGCGCGAACTCGATGACCGACCGCGTGACGAACGCGAAGTCGTGGACGTCGTCGTTGTGCAGGAGCACGGCCCAGCCGGGCATCGGCTTGCGCACGGGAGGGGCCGGCAACTCGATGGTCGCGGTGCCGCCCTCGGCGTTGCTGGGCTGGTCGGAGGAACGAATGGGGGGAACGGCGGGAAACTGCATGAAGACACCATTTCACCGAGGTCATGCCCGGGAATCAATGGTCCGTCGGCCGTTATCGCGTGCCGACTACCACCGAAACACGATCTTGCCGAACTGCTCGCCGGCCTCGAGACGGGCATAGGCCGCAGAGGCGTCCTCCGGACGGAAGGCCTCGTCCACCACGGGTTTGAGCGCGCCGGTGCGGAACAGCGCCATGACCGCCCGGAACTCGTCCATCGATCCCATCGTGGACCCGACGATCGACAGCTGGTTCCAGAAGACGCGGGTGAGGTCCGTGGCGGGGTCCGGCCCGGTGGTGCAGCCGCAGGTCACGAGCACCCCGCCGCGGGCCATGCTCTTGATGCAGGACATGTGCACGGCCTTGCCGACGCTCTCGGCGACGATGTCGACGCCCCTTCCGCCGGTCGCGGCGCGCACCTCGCGCGACCAGTCCTTCCCGGAATCCAGGACGGCGTGGTCGGCGCCGAGCTGCCGTGCGCGCTCGAGCTTCGCCGGGTGGCGGCTGGTGACGATCGTGGTGCAGCCGAAGTGGCGCGCGATGCCGAGCGCGGCAAGCGCCACGCCGCCGCCGATCCCCGGGACGAGGACGGTCATGCCCGCCTGCAGGCGGGCACGCGTCACGAGCATGCGCCACGCCGTGAGGTGGGTGAGCGCGAACGCCGCCGCCTGCACCGGGTCCGCGTCGCCGATCGCCACCACGTTCGACGCGGGCGCGACGAAGTGCTCGGCGTGCGTGCCGGGACCGTGCTCGCCGATCATGAAGATGTCCTCGCCGGCCGGCGCGCGTCCCGGGCGCGCGGGCTCGGGACGCATGACCGCGGCGTTCAGCGCCACGCGCTGGCCGACCCACGCGGGATCGACGCCCTCGCCCACGGCATCGACGGTGCCGGCGCCGTCCGAGCCGCCGACCGTCGGCCACGCGACGTCGATGCCCGGCAGGCCGCGGCCGACCCAGAGGTCGAGGTGGTTGAGCGCGCTCGCCTCGGTGCGCACCCGCAGCTCGCCCGCGCGCGGCGCGCAGGCGGCGCGGTCCGCGGTGAAGCGGACGTTCGGGGCGACGGGGGTTCCCTGGCGGACGACCTCGATGGCGCGCATGGCGACGAGTGTAGGAGCGGCCGAGACCTACGATGGACGCATGGCCATGTCCAGACTGCTCGCCGTCGCCGCCGCCCTGCTTGCCTCCGTTGCCGCCGCGCATGCGCAGGTGAACGACGTCGCGGCGCGCGAGAAGGAACTGGCCCGCCAGATGGCGCTGTGCCCGGTGAAGGCCGAGCCGGCGTCCGTGGATGCGGGGTTCGTGCAGCCGAGGACCGAGGTCAAGTTCACGGCGACGCTGCGAAACACGTCGAACCAGCCGGTGACCTGCGTGCGCAGCGCGCCGAGCTGCACCTGCACCACGCTCGACATGGTGGGGAAGTCGATTCCCGCCGGCGGCTCCATCCAGGTCCCGATCTCGATGAAGACGAGCGGTGCCACCGGCGAGAAGACCGCCGAGGTGGTGCTGACCTTCGGCGGCGTGCCCGGGGCGGTGCAGCTGAAGCTCAAGGCGACCGTCGCCTACCCGGTGCACGGCTGGCAGCTCAATCCCGCGCCCGGCGGCGGCACGAAGCGCGACCCATTCGTCAATGCCTTCGACCTGCCCCAGAACGTGCGCGGCGAGGTGACGGTCGAGAGCCTCGACGGCAAGCCGTTCCGGGTGCTGACCGTGAACGGCGCCCCGGCCGTGCTCGTCGACCCGGCGCGCGCCGCGATGGGGCCGCAGGAGAGCTGGCAGCTTCGCTACGACCTCTCGGCGATCCCCTGCGAGCGCATGCCGCCCTACCTGGTGATCGAGACCGACCGGCCCGACGCGCGGCTCATCGACATGCGCATCCGGCACCAGTGCACGCGCATCAGCCCGAACTTCGCCTTCGACCAGTTCCGCGAGAACCTTGGCGTGATGGCGCCGGGCGAGACGAAGGTCTTCGAACTGGTGGTCAAGCGCGCCAACGGCGTGCGGATCGACCGCGTCGACAGCCTCGACCCGCGGCTTGAGGCCCGCTTCCTGGACCAGAAGGCCGGCGCAGGCGACGAGATCCTCGTGCGCACCTCCGTGACGGCGAAGCCCGACGCGTCGGGCGTCGTGATCGGCGCGCTTCGCTTCACGGGCGTCGGGCCCGACCCGAAGCAGCCGGTTCCCCCCGGGCAGCCGGCGGCGTCGGCGCCGCGGCAGTCTGACTTCGTCGTGTACGGGAAGATCGAGCAGGCGGCGCCGGCCGCGCCCGCCGCGGGAGCCGCCGCGCCCGCCGACCCGGCAGCGCCAGCCGCCGCCATCCAGCCGCTGCCCGTCGTGCTGCGGATCGCCGAGCGCGCCTCGGAGGTGCCGATGGATCCCGCGCGCTTCGCGCGGGCGCGCGCGTCGGTCGAGCGCGGGCTCGCGTTCCTGCGCACGGCGCAGGGCCCCGACGGCGGGTGGCTCGAGGGCTCGGCCACCAAGGCCACCGACCAGAAGAAGGCGTCGTACGCCGTGCCGAGCGCCGTGACCGCGCTGGCGGCGAAGGCCTTCGCGCAGGCGGGGCACGTCGCCGCCGACGACCGCACCGCGGCGCGCGCGATGGGATTCCTGCGCACGCACACGGGGCTCGGCGGCGCGTTCGAGCCCGATCCGTCGTCGGGCCTCGGCACGTACGTCGCCAGCACGCTGCTGATGGCGCTCGCCGCGCAGCAGGACGATGCGCTCTCCGAGCAGGTGGCGCAGGTGCGCGGCTGGCTGCGCGAGGTGCAGTGGGACCAGGCCGAGGGCCACCCGGAGGGATCGGACTGGTTCGGCGGCTACGGCTACGGCAACCGCGGACGCCCCGACCTCTCGAACACGCAGCTCGTCCTGGACGCATTGCACGATGCCGGCGTCTCGACCGACGACCCCGCCGTGCAGCGGGCGCTCGCCTTCGTGGCGCGCACGCAGAACGTCGGCACCAACGCCGAGGCCTGGGCGCAGAAGGGCTCGAAGGACGGCGGCTTCGTCTACACGCCGGCGGGCGGCGGCGAGAGCTTCTCGAGCGAGGCGGCGGGCGAGGGCCGCAAGGGCGAGAACCTCCCGGAGGGCACGCGCAGCCTGCGCAGCTACGGGAGCATGACCTACGCGGGCCTCAAGAGCATGCTCTACGCCGGCCTCACGCCGGCGGACCCGCGCGTGCGCGCGGCGTTCGAGTGGATCCGCATGCACTACGGGTTCGCCGAGAACCCGGGCCTCGGCGCGCAGGGCCACTACTACTACCTGCACACCGCGGCACGGACGCTGCTTGCCACCAACGAGGTGACGGTGACCCCGGCCGCGGGCGAGTCGCCGGCCGCGCGCAACTGGCGCGACGACCTCGTCGACGCCGTCTGCGGGATGCAGCAGCCCGACGGCAGCTGGAAGAACCCCGTCGAGCGCTGGATGGAGGGACAGCCCGAGCTCGCGACGGTCTACGCGGTGCTTGCGCTCGAGGAGGCGATCAAGCCGGTCACGCGCTCGCGCTGACCCGCGCGGCGGGCAAGGAAGCGTCGAAGGCCGGACGCACCTGCCGGGAAAGCACCGCAAGCGTCGCGACGGTCGCCAGCAGGATCGCGCCGAGCGCCTGGTGCGCGGTGGTCGAGACGGCCTCCCACCACGGCACGTCGGCGCCGCGGCGCAGGAGCACCGCCACCAGCGCGCCGATCCCGAGGAGGAGCTGGAGCGAGACGGTGTGCATCGCGGCCTTGCCCGTCATGCGCAGCACCGGCACGTCGGACGCCTTGGCGCAGCGGCTGCCGGCGAGGAAGACGAGGATGAAGGCGATGAGGGCCATGGTGACGTGGCCGTGGAGCGCCCACGCCGGGATCTTCGCGCCCGCCTCGGCCGACGGCGGCACCTGCAGGTGGCGCATCGAGGCGCCGAGGAAGAGCTGCATGACGAGCGCGCCGAGCGCCGCGGCGGGCAGCATGCGGAGCGACGCCGCGCCCGACACCGCGACGCGCGCCCGCTCGAGCGCGCCGCCGCAGGCGAAGGTCGCGATCATGGCGATGGCGAAGACGCACTGGCCCAGCATGCCGTGCACCACCGCCAGGCGCGTGTCGGGCGCGAGGTCCGCGGCCGACATGCTGGCGGTGACGTTGCCGGTCACGCGCAGCCCGCCCAGGATCCCCTGCACCACGACGAGCGCCACCAGCACCGCGGCCAGCACGCGCGCCGCGGCCGGGACGGCCGCGCGGAACGCGAGCGTCGCGAAGGAGAGGACGGTGGCCCCGACGAGCATGCCGAACAGGCGGTGCGCATGCTCGTAGAAGATGCCGCCCTTCATCTCGCTCACCGGGTAGAGCAGCATGTTGTGGCCGAAGCTGTTCGGCCAGTCCGGCACCGCCAGGCCCGCCTCGTAGCTCGTGACCAGGCCGCCGAGCACGATCATGACCAGGATGTTCGCCGTGGCGACGATGCCCATGAGGGTCACCGGCGACGGCAGCGCGCCGGCCGGCGCCGAGCGACGCCCCAGGCGGTCGCCGAGCGAGCCGAGCACGGCACTCGCCGCGTAGAGGCCGGCCACGTACGCGACGGGCCGGATCCACGAGCCGCCCTGCTCGTCGCGCAGGAACGCGCCGATCACCATGAGGTTGATGGTGGCCGAGACGATGCCGACGGACATGCCGCTCGCCTCGCCCGGCGCGCGGCGTCCGGCGATCCACCCCGCCGCGAACACGCACGCGAGCGCGCCGGCGAAAAGCGCCTCGCCCGCCACGATGCCCGGCTGCAGCATGGCCACGTAGCTCAGCGCCCACATCGCCACGGTGGCCGCGTAGCCGAGCGCCAGGTTCATCGGCCGCACCCAGCGCGACCAGAAGACGACGACGATCGAACCCACGACGAACAGTGCCAAGAGCGGCCCCAGCCCGAGCGGGCTCGGATCGGCGGCAGCGGCGGGGGCGACGGCATCCTGGAGCGCGGCGATGGGCAGCATGCGGATCCTTGGGGAGGAAGGGGGAGACCTATGCTATTCAGGCTGCCCTCGAGCCAGCCTGATCCCGTGATCACCGCGCCCGCCGCCGCCCCGACCGAAGGCGCCGCCCCGACGCCGGGCGCGGCCGTGGTGTGGTCGCGGCTCGCGAAGGCCCGCCTGAGCGCGCTGGTGCTGGCGACGGCGGCGGTCGGCTTCCTGGTGGCGCCGGCGCCGGCGGTCGACTGGGTGCGCCTTGGGTGGGCGTGCCTGGGCACCGGCCTGGCCGCGACCAGCGCGGCGATGCTCAACCAGCTGGCCGAGGTCCGGCGCGACGCCCGCATGCGGCGCACCGCGGGGCGGCCGCTTCCCGCCGGGCACGCGCGGCCGCGCACGGTGTTCGTGGTCGCGATCATCGCCGGCTACGCGGGGTGCTCGGCGCTCGCCTTCGGCACCACCATGCTCGCCTGCGCCCTGGCCGCCGCGAACATCCTGCTCTACGTCCTGCTCTACACGCCGCTCAAGCCGCGCACCACGTTCAACACGCTGGTCGGCGCGGTGACGGGCGCCATTCCCCCCGTGATCGGGTGGACCGCGGTGACGGGCACGATGGCCCCCGGCGCGTGGGCGCTCTTCGCGCTCCTCTTCGCGTGGCAGATCCCGCATTTCCTGGCGCTCGCGTGGCTCTACCGCGCCGACTACGCCGCCGGCGGCTTCGTGATGCTGCCGGTGCGCGACCCGTCGGGCACCGCCACCGCGCAGGCGGCGCTCCTCTCGAGCCTGGCGCTCGTGCCGGTCGGGCTCCTCGCCGTGCTCACGGGGGTCGCGGGAGCGCGCTGGTACGCCCCGGTGGCGCTGGTGGCGGGATTGTGGATCTCGTGGCTTGCGCTCGGGTTCCTGCGAGAGCGCTCGGACGCGCGCGCGCGGCGGCTGTTCCTCGCGAGCCTGGCGTACCTGCCCATCGTCCTCGGCGCGATGGTGGCCGACCGCACGCGCGCGGTCACCGTGGCGACGCCTGCCGACGGCGCCATCATCCTCGAGGTGCCGCCGTCGGCGGCCGGGGAACCGCAGTGAACGCCCGCCCGGACGGCCACCCGACGCTCACCCTGCGCGGCGGCGGCTGGGTGCTGGTGGCGATGGCGGTCGTGATCGGCGCGTTTCTCCTCTGGGCGACGAGCGGCGTCTTCATGGCCGAGCGCCCCGTGGGGCGCGGAAGCGACCCGTCGACCTACGGGTTCGCGCTCGAGCCGCTGCTCGCCGACCGCGCGTACCTCGTGGGAAGCGGCAACCCGCGCGACTTCCTCGTCTCGCTCGACCGGCCGGACACCATCCGCGGCGCGGAGGTGCTGCGGTGGAACGCCGAGCACCGCCGCAAGCTGGTCGTCCCCACCGACCGCGTGGCCGGCATCGTGGTCAACGGCGAGGCGCGCGCCTACCCGCTCTCGATCCTCAACGCCCACGAGGTGGTGAACGACGTGGTCGGCGGCGTGCCCGTCGCGATCACCTTCTCGCCCCTCACCGACAGCCTGGTGGCGTTCGACCGCCGGATCGACGGCACCGAGCGCACGTTCCACGTGAGCGGCCTGCTCCTCAACAGCAACCTCGTGATGTACGACCGGCCCGCGGGCGCGGCAGGCGGCACGGCCGACGGTGCCGGCGCCGGCGCCCCCAGCCTCTGGAGCCAGCTCGGCATGCGGGCGATCGCGGGACCCGCGGCAACGCGCGGCACGCGGCTCGAGCCGCTGCCCGACGTCAACATCGCCTCGTGGCAGATGTGGCTGGCGGCGTGGCCGGACACCACGGTGGCCCTCGGCACGCCCGCGATGGCCAGCCGCTACAAGGAGCTGAGCTACGCGCGCTACTGCCTGACGCCGCGCGTCGACTTCCCGGTCGACGGCCTGGTGGAGACCGCCCCCGAGCCGCAGACCGCGGCCGCCGCGCTCGAGGCCGCCGCGGCAGGCGCGCCGCGCACGCGCAAGACGGCGGTGCTCGAGATCCGCGAGGGCGGCGAGCGCGCCGTGTTCTCGCTCGCGGAACTCGCGGCGCGGGCCGCCGGCACGGACCGGGTCACGGTCACGGTCGGCGGGCGCGACATCGAGCTGCGCGTGCAGCCTGCGCCGCTTGCCGCGATGGCGCGGGGCACCGACGGCCGCCCGGTGGTCGCGGTGCCGATGCTCTGGTTCGCGAACGCCGCGCGCTGGTGAGGCCCGCCGCGCGGGGCGCGCCTCACGAGCCCAGCAGCAGCGTCGCGTAGAGGATCAGCCAGATCGCGTCCAGCGCGTGCCAGTACATGGCGCAGAGGACGAGCCCGGCGTGGTCGGCCGGCGTGTACCGTCCGGCACGCGCGTGCCGCAGCGCGATCACCATCGGCGGCAGGCCCCCCAGGACGTGCACCGCGTGCAGGCCCGTGAGCACGTAGAAGGTCCAGGCGTAGAGCCCGCTCTCGATCGTGGCCTGCGCGCGCCACAGCTCGGCCCATGCCAGCACCTGGATCCCGAGGAAGAGGAGCGCGAGCGCGAGCGTCGTGGCGATCGACGCCACCGCCCGCGCGGGCCGCCCCGCGCGCGCCGCGCCGACGGCCGACTGCATCGTCCAGCTCGACACCAGCAGGATCGCCGTCGACAGGAGGAGGGCCGGCGGCAGGCCGGGCGTGCCCGGGGGCATCCACTGGGTGCCCGGCGGGCGGTCCACGCGCACCACCACGTAGCCCAGGATCGTGGCGAGGAAGATCATCGCCACGACGGCGATGAACACCCACATGCCGAACACCCCGGCGCCGCCGCGTTCGCGGGCGCTGTCGAAGGGATCCACGACCGTGGCGGTCTTGATGGCCATCGTGGGACGGCCCGCGGACCGCGCGGCCGGCGCAGGTTCACATGTCCGGGGACTTCATCCGGGCCACCGGCGCGCCGGGCGCGTTCGCGTCGAGCGTCGCCTGGGCCTCGGGGGCGTTGCCGGTGAAGATGGTCGGCTCGTACTGCTGCACGTCCATGGACACGAAGGCAATGAGCAGAAGCACGAAGACGATCGAGCCGATCAGCACCAGCAGGTTGAACGGCCGGTCCCAGCGCAGGTGCATGAAGATCAGGGCGACGATCGTCGCCTTGACGAGGGCGATGCCGAGCGCGACGGGCATGTTCGCCTCGCCGAGGTCGACGTAGCGCACGGCCACGGTGACGACGGTCAGGACGAGCAGCGCGAGGCCGGCGGCGTACAGGTAGCGGACGGGGACGACGTGCCCCACCTCGGGGTGGGCCTCGTCTCCGTGGGCGTGGTCGGCGTGGTGGGCCATGGTCGTGGTCCTCGGGGGTCGCTCAGTGGATGAGGTAGAAGAGCGGGAAGAGGAAGATCCAGATCAGGTCGACGATGTGCCAGTACAGGCCGCCGGTGTCGACCGCGGTGAAGTTCCTGCTCGAGAAGTCGCCGCGCACGGCGCGCCAGGTGAGCCACGCCAGGATCCCCATGCCGGCCACGACGTGGATGCCGTGCAGGCCGGTCATCGCGTAGTAGATGGCGAAGAAGAGGTGCGTGTTCGGCGGCATCGCCGGGTCCTCGAGGTGCAGGGCCGGGTGGGCCTGCTCGACCTTTCCGGGCGCCGGCTCGGCGGCGGGCGCCGGGGCGGGCTCGCCCGAGGCGCGCGCGATGCCGGTCGGGCCGCGCGAGGCCTGCTTCACGGCCGACGCGTCGACGGCCGGCTTCTTCGCCAGG
>JBEITQ010000116.1:0-6447 GCA_040374835.1 Phycisphaeraceae bacterium
GGGCCACTTCCGCGTCGACAGCCCGTGGCTCTCCTCGCCCGGCGCGCGCTGGGCGCCCGAGTACGCGCCGGACGATCCCTCGAGCTTCGGATCGCTCAGCGCGCGCTTCGGCGGCGACGTGCTCGCCGCGACGCTCGACGGCGCCACGGAGTTCGTGCCCGTCGACGCGCTGCGCGACATGCGTCGCTGGTGCGACCGCGCGCCCGAGCCGGCGTGGTGGATCGGGAAGTGACGGCCGGCGTCCGCGGCACGCATGCCGCGCGGCCTTCCCGCGCGCTCACTCCTCGTCGGCGCGCAGCTTCGCCAGCACGGCGAGGTCCTCGAGCGTCGTGACGTCCTGCGCGCTGTCGCGGCCGGCGGCCACGTCGCGCAGCAGGCGGCGCATGATCTTGCCGCTGCGGGTCTTCGGCAGCGCGTGGGTGAAGCGGATCATGTCGGGCCGGGCGATCGCGCCGATGTCCTTCGCGACGTGCTCCATCAGCCGCCGGCGCATCGCGTCGCCCGCGTCGGTCGCGTGGTCGGGGTGCAGCACGCAGAAGGCGGCGACGCCCGTGCCCTTGATCTCGTGCGGCATGCAGACGACGGCGGCCTCCACCACCAGCTTGCTGCCGACCAGGCTGCTCTCCACCTCGGCCGTGCCGAGCCGGTGCCCGCTGACGTTCAGCACGTCGTCGATGCGCCCCATGATCCAGAAGTAGCCGCGCGCGTCGCGCCGCGCGCCGTCGCCGGCGAGGTACATGCCCTCGACGCGCGACCAGTAGGTGTCGATGAACCGCTGCCGGTCGCCGTGCACGCCGCGCAGCATGCCGGGCCACGGCTTCCGGATGACCAGCAGGCCGCCTGCGTTCGGGGGCAGCTCGTTCCCCTGCTCGTCGACCACCGCGGCGTCGACGCCGAACATCGGCAGCGTGCAGCTGCCGGGCACCGTGGGCGTGGCGCCGGGCAGCGGCGTGATCACGTGGCCGCCGGTCTCGGTCTGCCACATGGTGTCGACGATCGGGCAGCGTCCGCCGCCGATCCGCTCGTGGTACCAGATCCAGGCCTCGGGATTGATCGGCTCGCCCACGGTTCCCAGGACGCGCAGGCTCGAGAGGTCGTGCCTCGCGGGGTGCGCGTCGCCCCAGCGCATGAAGCTGCGGATCGCGGTGGGCGCGGTGTAGAAGTGGCTGGCGCGGTGGCGCTCGACGATCGCCCAGAAGCGGTCCTCGGCCGGGAAGTTGGGCGCGCCCTCGTACATCAGGGTGGGCACGCGGTTGGGGAGGATGCCGTAGACGATGTAGCTGTGCCCGGTGATCCAGCCGAGGTCGGCGGTGCAGAAGTAGACCTGCCCCGTCCCCGGCACCAGGTTGAACGTCCAGCGCGCGGTGGCGGCGGTGAAGACCATGTAGCCGCCGGTGGTGTGCACGATCCCCTTGGGCTTGCCCGTGCTGCCCGAGGTGTAGAGGAGGAAGAGCGGGTGCTCGCTGTCGACTGGTTCGCAGGCGCGCCGCCCGGGCTGCCTCGAGACGAGCTCGTGCCACCATGCGTCGCGGCCCGGCTTCATCGCGCACTCGCCGCCGGTGCGCCGCAGCACCAGCACGTGGCGGACGTCCGGCAGCCGTTCGCATGCGGCATCGACGTTCTGCTTGAGCGGCACCACCGCGCCGCGGCGCCAGCCGCCGTCGCAGGTGACGATCACCGTGCTGCGCGCGTCCTGCACGCGGTCGACGATCGCCTGCGAGGCGAAGCCGCCGAAGATCACGCTGTGCGGCGCGCCGATCCGCGCGCACGCGAGCACCGCGACGGCCAGTTCCGGCACCATGCCCATGTAGATCGTGACCACGTCGCCCTTGCGGACCCCGAGGGACTCGAGCGCCTCGGCGCAGCGCGCCACCTCGCCCTGCAGCTCGCGGTAGGTGATGCGGCGCACCTCGGGACCGCCGGGCCCGACCGGCTCGCCCTCCCACAGGATCGCCACGTCGTCGCCGTGGCCCTCCTCCACCTGGCGGTCGACCGCGTTGAAGCAGGCGTTGGTGGTGCCGCCGACGAACCACCTCGCGTCGGGCAGCTCCCACTCCAGGACCTTCGACCACGGCGTGAACCAGCGGAAGCCGCGTGCCACGTCCCCCCAGAAGCCCTCCGGGTCGCGGATCGACCGCTCGTGCATGGCGCGGTAGGCGTCCATGCCGTCGACGTGCACCGTGCCCATGCGCGCGGCGAAGTCGGCGGGCGGCGGGAAGAGGCGGTCTTCCGTCAGGACGGACGTGATCGAGGCGGGCTGGGCCATGCGGCCACGGTACCGCCCCGGGAACCGGGGCCGGCCGCGCCCGGCCTCGGGCTCGGCGCTCAGTCGACGCGGCCGGCGGCGAAGGCGCGCGCGATGCGCAGCGCGTCCGTCGCGCGCGACGGGTCCTTGCCGCCCGCCTGCGCGAAGTCGGGGCGTCCGCCGCCCTTGCCGCCGCACGCCTCGGCCGCGGCGCGCACCCAGTCTCCGGCCTTCAGGCCCCTGGCCTGCAGCTCCTTCGGCACGTCGGCGGCGATCGCCACCTTGCCGCCCGCCTCGTCGGCGCTCAGGAGGAGGATGGCGCTCGCGGGCCGCTTGGCACGCACGGCGCTCAGCGCCGAGAGCAGGGCGGCGGGGTCGGCGCCCTCGACCGGCTCGACGATCACCGCGCCCGACGCGCGCTCGGCGATGTCGCGCGCCTGCGCGACCACGGCGTCGCGGTTCGCGCCTTCCTGCGCCTTGCGCCAGTCCTTGACCCTCTCGCGCAGTTCGGCGAGTGCGGGCTCGATGCGGTGCCGGAACGAGACCGAGAGCGGCGCCTCGGCCACCTCGGCGGCGATCGCGGCAAGCTCCGTGGCCAGTGCCTCGCCCGTGTGCCGGCGCGCGGCCGCCATGCGCTGCTCGATGGACGCGGCGGTGGTCGCCGCGGCGTGCGCCGCCGCGCCGGTGATCGCGAAGATCCGGCGGATGCCCGCGCTCGAGGCGCCCTCGCCGACGATCGCGAAGTGCTGCGCCTCCTCGGCGTTCCTGAGGTGCGTGCCGCCGCAGAACTCGATCGACAGGCCGCGCCAGCGCGCGTTCGACGGGTCGGCCAGCATCTCCTCGACGGTGGCGCCGATCGCCACCACCCGCACCGGGTCTGGGTAGCGCTCGCCGAACACCGCTCGCACGCCGCTGATCGCCCGCGCCTTGTCGAGCGGCACGCTCGCGTGGTGCACCGGGAGCGTCCGCGCGATGGCCGCATTCACCAGCACCTCGACGCGTCCGACCTCCTCGGGCGACATGGCGCGGCCGTGCGTGAAGTCGAAGCGCAGACGGTCGTCGGCCACCAGCGACCCGCGCTGCTCGACGTCGCCGCCGAGCACCTCGCGCAGCGCGTGGTTCATCAGGTGCGTGGCGGTGTGGTTGGCCGCCACGCGCTCGCGGCGCGCGCGCTCGACCGTGGCCGTGGCGTCGTCGCCCACGGTGACGGCGCCGTGCGCGGAGTGGCCCACGTGCAGCACGTACTCGCCCGCGCGCTGCGTGTCCTCGACGACGAAGCGGTGGGTGCGCGCCGCGCCGCGGCCGCACTCGACCATGCCGGTGTCGCCGACCTGCCCGCCGGACTCGGCGTAGAAGGGCGTCTTGCGCAGGATGAGCGCCACCTTCTGCTCGACGACGGCCTTCTGCACCAGGGCATTTCCGTCCCAGATCGCGGCCACGGCCGTGCTCGTCGGCTTCGGGTCGTCGCGCCCCGAGTCGTCGGTGGCGTGCACGTGCAGGCCGGTGCGCAGCTTCTCCAGGACGTCCGGCGGGGGCATTCGGAACCCGCCGTCCTTGCCGCCGCCCTCGCGGCTGCGGCTGCGCGCGGCTTCCATCAGCCGCTCGTACCCGGCCGTGTCCACCGAGAGTCCGCGCTCCTGGGCCATCACCTGCGTGAGGTCGATCGGGAAGCCGAAGGTGTCGTGCAGCCCGAACGCGTCCTGGGCGGCGATGCAGCCGCCCGCGCCGGCACGGCGCGCCGCCTCGTCGAAGAGCGCGATGCCGCGCTCGAGCGTGCGCCCGAAGGCCACCTCCTCCTCGCGGATCGCGTGCACCACCTTGGAGGCGTTCTGCACGAGCGTCGGGAACGTCTCGCCGAGCGTCTCCACCACCGCGGGCACGAGCTTGAAGATGAACGGCTCGCGCGCGCCGAGGTGCTGGTGGCCGGCGCGGATCGCGCGGCGCAGGATGCGGCGGAGCACGTAGTTGCGGCCGTCGTTGCCGGGCGCGGCGCCGTCGGCGATCGCGATCGACAGGCAGCGCACGTGGTCGGCCACCACGCGGTAGGCGGTGTCGACGGGGTCCTCGAGCTTGCCCTGGTAGGGGCGGGTGCCGGTCACCTTCTGCGTCAGCTCGAAGATGGGCGTGAAGAGGTCGGTGTCGTAGTTCGAACGCCGGTCCTGCAGCACGCTCACCAGGCGCTCGAGGCCCATGCCGGTGTCGACGTGCCTGGCGGGCAGCGGCGTCAGCCGGCCGCCGGGCTCGCGGTTGAACTGGATGAAGACGAGGTTCCAGATCTCCAGGACGTCGGGGTCGCCGGAGTTGACGAGCGCCGCCGCGTTGCGGCCGCCGATCCGGTCGAAGTGCACCTCGGTGCACGGTCCGCACGGGCCGGTCTCGCCCATCTCCCAGAAGTTGTCCTTCATGCTCCCCGGGATCACGTGGTCCGCCGGCAGGAACCTGAGCCACAGGTCGCGGCTCTCGTGATCGGGCTCGACGCCCTGCTTCGGGTCGCCGGCGCACCACGTCGCGTATAGGCGCGTCGGGTCGATGCCGTACACCTTCGTGAGGAGCTCGAAGGCCCACTCGATGGCCTCCTTCTTGAAGTAGTCGCCGAGGGACCAGTTCCCCAGCATCTCGAAGAAGGTGTGGTGGTAGGTGTCGCGGCCGACGTCCTCCAGGTCGTTGTGCTTGCCGCCGGCGCGGATGCACTTCTGCGTGTTGACCGCGCGCGTGTACGGACGCGTGCCGCGGCCCAGGAAGACGTCCTTGAACTGGTTCATGCCCGCGTTGGCGAAGAGCAGCGTCGGGTCGTCGAAGGGGATCGCCGGGCTCGACGGCACCATGGCGTGCGCGGCCTTCTGCTCGAAGAACGCGATGAACTCCCGGCGGACGTCGGCGGCTCGGCGGGCGGGCTGCGGCATGAGGGGGCACAGTGTAGGTGGGGGCAGGGCCGTTCCCGCCGCGTCCGTAGACTGCCTGCATGCAGCGATCCAGGCGGCCGTTCGTGGGCGGAAACTGGAAGATGAACACCGACCTCGCCGCGGGCGTCGAGCTGGCCGAGGACGTGCTGGCGGCGCTTGCCGCTGGTGGACTCGAGCAGTCGGTCGACGTCGCGCTGTTCCCGCCGTTTCCGTACCTGCAGTCGGTCGGGCGCGCACTCGGCCACTCGAACGTGCTGCTCGGCGGGCAGGACTGCTCGGCCGAGGCGTCGGGTGCGTTCACCGGCCAGGTGGGTGCGGCGATGCTCTGCGACCTCGGGGCACGCTCCGTGATTATTGGGCATTCCGAGCGTCGCCACGGCCTCGGCGAGGACGACGACCTGCTGCACGAGAAGCTCGCGATCGCGCTCGAGAGCGGGCTGGTCGCGGTGCTGTGCGTGGGCGAGACGCTCTCCCAGCGCGACGAGGGCCGCGCCGAAGCCGTGGTGGCGGCGCAGTTGCGCGGGTGTTTCGGGACGCTCACCGCCGACGCGGCCATGCGCGCCGTGGTCGCCTACGAGCCCGTGTGGGCGATCGGCACGGGCCGCACGGCCAGCCCGGACGACGCGCAGGCCATGCATGCGTCGATCCGGGGGGTGCTGGCGGACCTGTATGATTCTTCGTTCGCCGCGCGGACCCGCGTCATCTACGGCGGCTCGGTCAACGCGAAGAACGCACGCGCGATCTTCGACCGGCCCGACGTCGACGGGGGCCTGATCGGCGGTGCCAGCCTCAAGGCTGACGACTTCGTCTCGATCTGCCGCGCCGCGGCAGAGGCGTGGTCGGCGACCTGAGGCCGCGAAGGAACTCGGCCCATGGGCGTCCTCTTCACGCTCCTCGTCATCCTCTTCCTGATCGCCTCGGTCTGCCTGGTGCTCATCATCCTGGTGCAGCGCCCGCAGGGCGGCGGCCTGGCGCAGGCCTTCGGCGGCGGCGCGGGCGGCACGGACACCGCCTTCGGCGGCCGCACCGGCGATGCGCTGACCTACGCCACCGTGACCGCCTTCGGCATCTACCTGGCGCTGGCGATCGCGCTGAACATCATGGACGGGTCGCTGAACGCGCCGGTCGCGCCGGCCGAAGAGGCTCCCGCCCCGGCGGCGGCGATCCCGCAGCCGGTCGAGATGCCTCCGCCGACGGAGGTGCCGGCTTCCGCGCTCGCGCCGGTGATGCCCGGGCCGGCTGACCCGGCGCCTGCGCCGGCACCTGCGCCCGCGCCTGCACCTGCGCCGGCCCCCGCCC
>JBEITQ010000185.1:0-4181 GCA_040374835.1 Phycisphaeraceae bacterium
GGACGCCGCCTTCACCACGTCGATCCCGCGCATGTAGTCGGCCGCGGCCTCGGCCATCCGCTGGCCGGCGTCGATGAACACGGCGCCGCGCATCGGGTCCCAGCGCCGGAACGCGGCCTTCTCCTGGTCGGGCGCCAGGTCGATCGGCACGAAGTCCGCGTCGACCTTCGCCGCCCACGCATCGCGCGCGGCGTTCACCGCCGCGAACCCGGCCGCGGGGTAGAGGTCGCCCATCGCGACCAGGGCGCCGTCATCGGGTGCCGGCTCGGGATCGCCCCCTACCTCGCTGCCGAGCGCGAAGAACGCCACGAGCGAGAACACCGCCGTGGCACCGCGCTGCCTCAGGAGCTGCGTCCGCATCGCCACGGACGGATGATCGCCGCCCGAGGCCGACGCGATCCGCGCCCCGCCGGTCGACACGGCCGCCACCTTGCGTGCCTCGCGCTCGACGGCTCGCCGCCAGCCGAACGGGTCGTCGCTCGGCATCTTCGCCATGGCGCGCTGCAGCTCCTCGGATGCCGCCTGCGAGAGCTTCGCGGATGCCGCGGCTTCCTGCACCGCGGCGGTCGCATCCCGCCAGATGGCATGCGCCACCGTGGCACCCGGAAACCCGGGCGAGGTCGAGAGCAGCGCCGACACGCGGAACGCCGTCGCCGCGGCCGGCACGATCGCATCGGGACCGCCGCCCGCGCGCACGCGCGCCAGTCCGTCGGCCAGCGCCACGCGCACCGCCCCGCGGATCCCGCCCATGAGCCGCGTCTGCAGCGTGACGCCCGACCAGTTCTTGCGCAGTGCCTCGAAATCGCACACGGTGCAGCGCGTCGCCGCGGCGAGCGGCACCAGGATCGCCTGGTCGCTGCGCGCAATCAACTCCCCGGCCCGCGCACGCGCGGCGTCATCGAGCGCCCCGGGCGCCACGCGCACCAACTCGATCGCTTCCTGGTCGTCCTTCAGCAGGCTCCGTGCCGCGGCACTCGCCCGAGAGAGAAGCAGGGCGGCATTGGTCACCTCTTCGGCCTTGACCTTCCCCTCCGCGATCGAGCGCAGGCGTTCGAGCAGCACCGCCAGCGCCGCCACGCTTCGTCGGTTCGACTCGTACAGGGACGCGAAGTCCGGCAGGAGGGCCTTCGCCAAGGGCCCGAGCCGGCCACCCTCTCCCATGCGCCCGATGCGCTCCAGCTCGGCACGGGCCGCCACGGGATCGGGGTTCGCGAACGCCGCCGCCGCGCGGTCGTAGACGCCCTTCAGCGACCGCACCTGCGTGCGCATCTCGTCGATGGAGAGACCCTTGAGCGCGGCCGCGGCATCGGGGCTCTCGGCCCCCGAGGCCATCAACTCCTCGGCCTTCGGGTTTCGGACGGTCGCGTCCAGCATGTCCCACTCGCCGCGCACGGCATCCACCGCGCGGAACGGATCGTCGCCCTTCAGCGGGCGCACCGCGTCGAGCAGCGCCTTGGCCTGGTCCTGCCCGATCGAGCCGTTCTCGATGGCCATGGTGGTGGCCTCGACGAACAGCCCGGACGAGATGGCGCCGCCCACGATCGACCCGATCACGATGTCGTCCTGTCCGGCGTGCGCGGCCAGCATGCCGATCGACGCCAGCGTGGCGACCGCGTCGGCATCGCCGCCGGCGTCGAGCTGCATGAACGCGGCGGCCCGCTGCAGCCGCCCGGCCTGGCGCATCCACGCGTAGTGCGGCAGCAGCAGCGCGAGGCCCGCATCCCGGTCGAGTTCCCAGTCGCACTTCCCCACGCGCGACGCTTCCTCGAGCTGCATCCGCATCGGCTGCGTCACGGTCATGATCCGCTCGAGCTTCACGCGGTCGTCGGGGTCGATGGGGAACTGCACTGCAAAGATGAGCTGGAGGTCGTCATCGCTCAGGAGCTTCGGCCCGCCGGCCCCCCCGCCGGGCGCGCGTTCCCACCCCAGGGCGCGAAACGCCTGCCTGTAGAGCTCAGCGGCATTGCGCGGCGTGGCGACGGGGGCGTCCTGTGCCATCGCCATGACCGCCAGCGCGGCAGCTATCACCCAAGGAAGCACGCGTGAACCTGGCATGCGACCCGAGGCTACCCGGCCCGTCCGCACATTCAGTCGGCTTCCGCCTTCACCCACCGATCGAGCGTGCCCGTCGGCGCAAACCACACCCAGTCGATGCGGGGGATCTCGCCCGCCCAGTTTGAGGCGTTGCGGTCATCCCGCCGCAGGGCCCTCATGGTCGCGCGCGCACCATCAAAGTCTGGGTCCATCGCGCGTGGGTCGCCGCCGTCGTCGCGCCCGTCCTCGCCGACGGACCACATGCGGAAGCCGTTCGCGTCGCTGGCCATGTGGATGGGCAAGCCGGTCCATGGGTCGAGCGGCACGGCTGGCACGTACCTCGGCGCAAGGTCCTCGGCGCGTGCAGGCCATGCACCGGTGTCCGCCCGGAACCGCAGGGCCGCGCACACGGCGGCTGCGGCGTCGCAACGGGCGCGATCGACGGCGAACCGCTCCACCGCGCGGCCAAGCGAGGGCATGAGGAGCCGCGGCAGCAGCAGGTTCACCGGGTCGGCGGCCGTGGCATCGCGCAACTCGCGGTCGAGGGCCGCGACCGTCGCATGGTCCCGCAGCGGCAGGGCGCCGGACTCCTCGATCCGCGTGGCCCAGCGCTCGAAGAACTCGTGCGTCGTCCGGCGGTCCGCGACGATGAGCGCGGCGGCGGGGCCTGAAATCGTCACCGCGGCAAGCGACGCGGCATGCACCGCACTCCCCTCGAGGATGTCGTTCATCCCGCGACTCGATGACTCCACGGTGCCGATGAGCGGCAGCAGCGCGTCGCGATCGAGCCGGAACCACCCGTTGCCGTCACCGTCGTCGGTGTAGAGCCGCTGCTCGAGGTCGACCCACATCAGCCGCTCGGCGCCGAGGTCGATGCGGCGGAACGCCGGCGGGACGGACTCGAACGCGCGCTGCAGCCGTGCGAGCTGGCCGGCATCAAGCAGGTCGGGCTTCCATTCGAGCGTGGCCAGGGCTCGGTCGATGGCGACGCTGCGCACGGCCATGCCGACGAGGTCGCCGATCATGACACGGCCGTCGGCCGCGTGCACCGACATGCGCACCATGGCCTCGATGTCGTCGACGAACCGAGCGCCGTCGCCACGTTCGGCGGCACGCACGGCGTCGGCCGCCATGATGCGTGCCGCGCCGCGCACGGCGGCCAGCTGCGGAAGCAGCACGCCGAGCATGGGGAACTTGGTTGGGTCGTCACGCGTCGCGACCAGCTCGCGCATCTGCCGAGCGGCATCGGCACCGAAGAGACGGGCGTCCTCGGCATCGAATTCCCGCGCGGCGGGAAAGCCGAAGACGGGTCGCGCCGCCGCGGCACGAAGGGTCTCGAGGGCCGCCTGTCGCGCGGGCACCTCGACCCACGCGACGGCGGCATCCCACCCGGGCATGCCGGCGTAGGGAACGTCGCCGACGGCCTTCGCTCCCTCGGACATGCGTTCCGGGTCATCGACGGCGAGGCCGAGCGCGAGGAACGCGCTCCGGTAGAGCGGCCACGCGTCGTCCCCCGGAGTGGCGGCCTTCGCGAGTCGGTCGCGGTACGCGGCCAGCGTGTCCGCCTTGATCGCGGGTGACTGGAAGTGCAGGTAGGCGGCAAATGACGCGTACAGCAGAACGATGCCCGCGACCGCATATCCCGTGACGCGCAGCACCTGGCCGAACGCGCGGTCGATCGGCGAGCGCTTCGCGATCGCGGCGGCGCGCAGGGCACGTGCGGCGGACTTCGGGTCGCCGAAGGCCGAGATCGCCTCGGTCGGCGAGCGGCCGGCCGCGACGGCCTCCCGGAAGTGCGACGTGAGTTCGCGCTCGACGTCCGCTCGTTCGGCGCGGCGGAGACGGGTCTTGCGAGCGACGCTCCGCGTCAGCGCTGCAACCTGCGGATCGAGGTCGTCAGCCATGGGCGCAGGCCTCCGGGAACCGGTCACCGGGCAGCAGCCGCGTCAGCCCCAGCGCACCCATCGCCGTGGTGAGTCGGTGCCACGTCTTCGCGTCCTCCGCCAAGCGCTTCTTGCCGTCGGGCGTCAGTCGGTAGTACTTGCGCGGCCGCGGGCCGGACTCGTCCCAGCGCGCGGCGATGAAGCCCTTGGCCTCCAGGTTGTAGAGCATGGGGTAGAGCGTGCTCTGGCCCATGGCGAGCACCC
>JBEITQ010000027.1:0-13150 GCA_040374835.1 Phycisphaeraceae bacterium
GCAGGTCGCGCTCGCCCTCGCGCAGCGCCGCGGGCAGGCGCGGCGGCATGTTGACCATCATCTTCGGCGAGGGCACCGTCATCAGCGGGTCGCCGAAGGTCGCCACCCGCCACACCTGCTGCAGGATGTCGCCGGGCCAGTGCCGGCCGGCCACCAGGAAGGGCGCGAGCCCCGCCAGCCGCTCGGCCAGGTTGGTGGGCGGCACGAACGCGGCCAGGTACGGCTCGTGCACCGACCCGACGTACGCGTACACGCCGTGCGCGAGCCACCGCCCGCCCACCGTGAACTCGGCGTCCGGCGACTGCAGCGAGAAGCTGTGCACCATCGAGAGCGCAAGCGGCCGCCGAAGCACCGGGATGTCGGTCGAGGGAAGCTGCGCGGACCCGGACAGCTCGAAGAAGTCCGAGTTGCCGCTCGAGTTGACGAGCATCAGGTCGGGCGTGATGCCGGTCGGCAGGAACGAGCGCCACGACTGCACGGTGCCGTTGGTGCCCTCCCACGTGCGCGGGCGGAACCCCTGGTCGGCGAAGATCGGCACCGCGCGGTCGAAGCCGAAGCTCTCGAAGCCGCCGGCCGCGGGACGGCCCGCGTAGCCGTCGAAGGTCCACACGTCCTCGCGGCGCAGGAAGAGCGAGCACATGGCCATCGACGCCGCGCGCACGCGGTCGCCGAAGACCTGCCCCACGAACGCGTACCGCGAGCCGTCGGGATGGCGGCACAGCGCATCCGTCACCGAGAACGGGCCGGCGTCGACAGGCAGCTGGGGATTGCGCCCGCCCGGCGGCGCTGCGAGGGTCACGCGGTTGGCCACGCGCCGGCAGAGCGTGAAGGTGTCAAGGTCGTCGCCGAGCGCCGTCCATGACATGCCGCTCGTCTCGAACGCCGAGCGCACCGCCGCGTCGAAGGCGGTGAACGAGGCGGCATCGACGACGTCGTTGGCGCTCGACCCGAGCGGCTGCTCGATCCAGGCGATCGGCTGCCCGCGTCCGGCGGCAAGCGCCAGGGCGGCCACCCACGCCGGGTCGGACGTGGACGCCGCCACGATGCCCGCCGGCACCAGGCCCACGGCGCGCATCGCCGCGGCCGATCCCGCGGAAGGATCGCCGCCCCACGCCCGCGCCAGCGCACCGTCGACGGCGGCACGCAGCGCCGCGGCATCGGCCGGCGCGGGCGATCCGCCGGCGCGGCGCAGCACCTGCGACGGCTTGAAGGCGCGCACGAAGCGCGGCGCGAACGCCGTGTCCTCGATCAGGACCGGCCAGCGCTCGCGCGGCGTCCAGCGCGAGATCTCCTCCAGGAAGGCCGCCTCGTCGGGCACCAGCACCACCTGGTCGCGCACCGGCAGCTTCGATTCGACGTCGAGGGCGCGCAGCCCCAGCCGCGTGAACCACGGCACGCGCGCGAGCGCCTCGGCCTGGTTGGCCGGCGCGGTCAGCGGCGGCGGCGCGGGCGCGCCCGGCGCCTGCGCGAGGAGCGGACCCACCATCGCGACGGCGGCAAGCACGGGCATCCGGCCGATGATACGAACGCCGAGGTGCGAGGTTCAGCCGACCAGCGCGCGCCACGCGGCCGCGGCGACGAGCGCCCCGACGCACGGTCCGATCACCGCGGCACCGAGTCCCGCGAAGCTGCCCGCGCCGCGGCCCGGCACCGGCAGCACCGCATGCGCGAGGCGACCGCCGACCGCGCGCGCCGGATGGAGCGACGCGCCTGCGCCGCCCGTCCCCAGCATGACCGCCGCGAACACGGCACCCGCAACGAGCGCCGCGGAGAGCGGATCGACGGCGGCAAGCGGCGTGGCGATGGTCGGGTTCGGGTCGCCCTCGGCCGCGGGCTCGACGGTGCGCCCGGCGAGCAGGCGGAGCATGACGAGCGCGAACACCGCGCTGCCGATCGCCTCGGCGAGGAACGTCGAGAGCGGCGCGCGCACCGCGGGCGCGGGCACGAACGCCGCGCGCACCGCCGCGGGGTCGTGGGTGCGCGACCAGGACGGCAGGAACGCGAGCCAGGCGAGGCCCGCGCCGGCGGCCGCGCCGAGGAGCTGGCCGGCGACCGCCGCGCCGAGCTGCGCGCCGTCGATCCGGTCGATCGACCACATGGCAAGCGACACCGCCGGGTTGAGGTGCGATCCGCGCGACATCGAGGCCACCATGCCCGCCGCGACCGCCCCGCCCCATGCCGCGGACAGCGCGCCGAAGCCCATGCCGCCGCCGGCGGTGCGCGACAGCGACGCGTTTGCGCACGCGCAGCAGCCCACGAACACCAGGATCAGCGTCCCGGCGAATTCCCCTGCCATCGTGCTCATCGCGCGCGAGTGTAGGCCCGCGCCCGCGGGATCACGTCGCGCTTCCGAGGCCCATCACGCGGCGCCAGGTGCTCACCTGCCCCAGGTGCATCTGCACGTGCCCGATGCACAGGAAGGTGATCGCGCCGCCCTTCGCGGGGAACATCTCCTTGAAGCGCCCCTCGGCGGGGTTGTCCTCGGCGAACACGGAATCGGGCGCGGTCTCGAGCGCCTTCGCGACGGCGCGGTAGCCCGCCATGAAGTGCGACATGATCGCGTCCTTCGACGGGTAGTCGCCGGGCGCCGCCTCGACGCCGGCCTTGAAGCGCTCGTCCCAGCCGGCCGGGTTCGGCACGGCGAGGTCGGGCCGCCCGAGCATGCCGAGCGCGCGGTGCGGGTAGATCGAGAGGTGCCCCATGTAGAACGCCGGGCACACCACGTCCTTCGCGGGGAAGTGCGCGAACTTCTCGGCCGGGATCGACGCGGTCAGCGCCTCGGCGTAGCCGATGCCCAGGTTCAGGCCGGACAGGACGAAGCCGCCGTACACGGGACGGCTCACCACGCGAAGTGCGCGAACGCCTTGTTGGCGTCGGCCATCCGGTGGGTGTTCTCCTTGGTGGTCACGGCCTTGCCCTCGTTCTTGGCCGCGTCCATCAGCTCCTTCGCCAGGCGCATGTGCATCGGACGGCCCCGCTCCTCGCGGATGGCGTCGATGATCCAGCGGAAGGTCAGGCTCTGCTGCCGGCGGCGGTTCAGCTGCATCGGCACCTGGTAGTTGGCGCCGCCGACGCGCTTGGAGCGCACCTCGACGACCGGGCGCACGTTGTCGCACGCCTTCTGGAAGAGCTCGATCGCCGTCTTCGGCAGGGTCTCGCTCTTCTCCTTGTCCAGGCGCGACTGGATCTCGTCGAAGGCGCGGTACACGACGCGCGAGGCGGCACCCTTGTTGCCGCCGCGCATCATGCAGTTGATGAACTTGGACACCACCTTGTCCTGGTAGCGGGGGTCGGGCTTGAGCTGCGACTCGCTGGCGGTGAACTTCTTCGGCATGGCTTCCTCAGTCTCCTCGGTGTCGGTGCCGGATCACTTCTTCTTGGCGGCCGCGGCCGCCTTCTTCTTCACGCCGTACTGCGAACGGCCCTTCTTGCGCCCGTCGACGCCGAGGCAGTCGAGCGTGCCGCGGACGACGTGGTAGCGCACGCCCGGCAGGTCGCGCACGCGGCCGCCGCGCACGAGCACGATCGAGTGCTCCTGCAGGTTGTGGCCCTCGCCGCCGATGTACGACGTCACTTCCTTGCCGTTGGAGAGCCGCACGCGCGCCACCTTGCGGAGCGCGGAGTTGGGCTTCTTCGGGGTGACGGTCTTCACCTGGAGGCACACGCCGCGCTTCTGCGGGCACGCGGCGAGGTCCTTGACCTTCGACTTCGCGCCGGGCGAGCGGCGGGGCTTGCGGACGAGCTGGTTGATCGTGGGCATGTGTTCGGATCCGTGGCGCTCCCCCCGGCTTGGGGGGAAGGGGCAAAAGATAGCCGAGCCCGCCATGCGCCGCAACCGCCACGGCGCATCGCCGCGCGCATTCCGCACGCGCACGAGTTATGCGACATCAGCGCCGCGGCGCGCGCATGCGATCGATCGCCGCCACCGCCAGGCGATCGCAGCGCTCGTTCTCCGGGTGCTCGCTGTGACCGCGGATCCAGCGCGGCTCGATCCGCACGCGCACGCGCTGGGCGTCGAGGCGTTCCCACAGGTCGCGGTTCATCACCGGGCTCCGGTCGGCCTTGCGCCAGCCGCGGCGCTTCCATCCGTCGAGCCAGTCGCGAAGGCCCTTGACGCAGTACTCGCTGTCGGTGACGAGCACCACGTGCCCGTCGTCGGGCACGCGCGCGAGCCCCTCGAGCACCGCGGTCAGCTCCATGCGGTTGTTGGTGGTGGCCGAGTCGCCGCCGCTGCCGACGGTCTCGCCGTCGATGCCGTCGCCGCGCAGGATGAAGCCCCATCCCCCCGGGCCGGGATTGCCCGAGCATGCGCCGTCGGTGAAGAGTTCGAATCGTGCCATGGCCGGAGAGTCGCAACATTACCGGATGCACGCGCCCGCCGACGCCGCCGGCCGCGCGGATCGCCTCCGTCCTTGCGCCGTCCGCGCGGATTCGGCTAGCATCGTCCCCCCACCATGCTTCCCGCATTCCGATCATCCCCCGGCCGAACCCGCCGCCGCCGCGCCCACCACGCGCTGAAGACCGCCCACACGGTGTCGTGCCCCAACTGCGGCGCCGCGCGGCGTCCGCATGCGGCGTGCCGTGAGTGCGGCTACGTGCGCCCCGGGCTCCAGCTGAAGGTCGCCCAGCCCGAGGCGTGAGCCCGGCGCCGGCGTCCCGATCCCAGGCCATGCGCATCGGCGTCGACATCATGGGGGGCGACAACGCCCCCGAGCAGATCCTCAAGGGCTGCATGCAGGCGGTCCCGATGCTCGACCAGTCGGACCGGCTGGTGCTCGTCGGCGACGAGGAGGTCGCCCGCGACATGCTCGGCGAGCGCGGGATGCTCCACGACCCGCGCATCGAGATCGTCGCGACCACCGAGGTCATCGGCATGGACGAGCCTCCCGTGGAGGCGATGAAGGCCAAGAAGAACTCGTCCATCGTGGTGATGAACCAGATGGCGTCGCCGCGCGCGGAGAACCGCCTCGACGTGGTGATCAGCGCCGGCAACACCGGCGCGTGCGTCGCCGCCAGCCAGTACTTCATGCGCCGGCTGCCCGGCGTTGTCCGCCCGGGCATCTGCGTGACGGTGCCCACCTTCAGCGGCCCGATCGTCCTCATCGACGTCGGCGCCAACATCGAGCCCAAGCCCAGCCACCTCGCCCAGTACGGCGTGATGGGCGACGTCTACGCGCGCGAGATCCTCGGCAACCCGCACCCGCGGGTGGCGCTGATGAACGTCGGCGGCGAGGAGCAGAAGGGCACGGACCTGATGCGCAGCGCGCGCGACATGATCCGGCAGTTCGAGAACCTGAACTTCTCCGGGTTCGTCGAGGGCCGCGGCGTGTTCGACGGCGAGGCGGACGTGGTCATCACCGACGGCGTGGTGGGCAACGTGATGCTCAAGCTCGCCGAGGGCCTCTCCGGCGGCATCTTCAAGGCGCTCGCCCACCAGGTGCTCGAGTCCGACCCGGACCTCGTGCTGCGCCTCGAGGGCGTGATCAAGAGCCTGTACGCGAAGTACGACTACCACGAGTACGGCGGCGCGCCCCTGCTGGGCGTGAACGGCGTCTCGCTCATCAGCCACGGGTCGAGCAAGGATCGCACGATCAAGAACGCCATCCTGCGCGGCAGGGCGTTCGCCAACGCGCGCATCAACGAGAAGATCGTCGCGCGCCTGGCCACCGTGAAGATGGAGCAGGTCGAGGCATGACCGCACCCTTCGGGCGCGGCACGCGCATCGCCGGGACGGGCCGCGCGGTGCCCGCGGAGATCCTGACCAACGCGGACCTGGAGAAGATCGTCGACACGAGCGACGAGTGGATCGTCCAGCGCACCGGGATCCGCGCGCGCCACCGCGCCGCCGAGACCGACACCGTCTTCTCGCTCGGCCGCGACGCGCTGCTCAAGGCGCTCGGGCGCGCCGGCGTCCGCGCAGACGAGCTCGACATGATCATCGTGGCGACGGTGAGCGGCGAGATGCTCTGCCCCTCGACCGCCGCGCGGATCTCCGAGGCCGTGGGCGCGAAGGAGGCCGCCGTCTTCGACCTCGCGGCCGCCTGCAGCGGGTTCCTCTACGGCCTCAACCTCGCCGACACCATGATCCGCTGCGGCCGCGCGGAGAAGGTCGCGATCGTCGGCGTCGAGGTGCTCACCCGCCTCGTCGACTGGAGCGACCGCACCGTGTCGATCATCTTCGGCGACGGCGCCGGCGCCGCGGTGGTGGTGGCCGACCCGGACCCGAGCAAGGGCTGCGTGCACCAGACCATGCGCGGCGACGGCCGCATGTGGCGCACGCTGTACCACCCCAGGTGCGACCGCGACGTGCCGGCGGGCGACGAGGCGAACCCGATCCGCCTGGGCCACCTGCGCATGCACGGGCGCGAGATCTACAAGTTCGCGGTGACGCGCTTCCAGGAGGCGATCCAGGAGGCGCTCGACCGCACGGGGCTGAAGGTGGGGGACGTGCAGCAGTACGTCTGCCACCAGTCCAACCAGCGCATCATCGAGAGCGCGGTGGAGAAGCTGAAGCTGCCCCCCGACCGCGTGTACGTGAACATCGACCGCTACGGCAACACGAGCGCCGCCAGCATCCCGATCTGCCTCGACGAGCTGTACGAGGCCGGCCGGATCGAGCCCGGCAAGCCCGTCATCCTCGTCGCCTTCGGCGCGGGCGTGACGTGGGCATCGTGCGTCTGGAACCCCTGAGCCCCGCGCGCCGTCGCGGGCACCACCGAGGAGCGCATCCGCACATGAGCAACGCAACCGTCTTCCTCTGCCCGGGACAGGGCGCGCAGGCCGTCGGCATGGGCAAGGCCTGGGCCGAGTCGAGCGCCGCCGCGGCGTCGATCTTCCGCACCGCCGACGAGGTGGCGTCCGTCGGCAGCCGACGGCTCAGCGACCTCTGCTTCGCCGGCCCGCAGGAGGACCTCAACCGCACCGACGCCAGCCAGCCCGCGCTCTTCACGTGCGGCATCGCGTCGCACGCGGCGCTCCTGGAGCGCCATCCCGGGATCGAGACGTTCGCGGCCAACGGCCTCTCGCTCGGCGAGTACACGGCGCTCTGCATCGCGGGCGCCTTCGGCTTCGACGACGGCCTGCGCCTGGTCGCCACGCGCGGCCGGCTCATGCAGCAGGCCGCCGAGGCCTCGCGCGGCGGCATGGTGGCCCTGATCGGCGCCGACGAGGCGCAGGCGAACGAGCTGTGCGCGGCCGCGGCCGGCGGCGATGTGCTCGTTCCGGCGAATTTCAACGCACCCGGGCAGATCGTGGTGTCCGGCAGCGCCGGCGCCTGCGACCGCGCGGCCGAGGTGGCCGGGAAGATGGGCCTCCGGGCCTCGCGGCTCGCGGTGGCAGGTGCCTTCCACAGCCCGCTCATGGCCCCGGCGGCCGAGGGCATGGCCCGCGCGCTCGAGCATGTCGACCTGCGGCCCCTCCAGGTCGACGTCTGGAGCAACGTGACCGGCCAGCGACACCGGCGCGACGACCCGGCCGCCCTGAAGAGGCTCCTCGTGGAGCAGATCGTCTCCCCGGTACGATGGAGCCAGTCCTGCGCCGACCTGATCTCGGCGGCGAAGGCGGCGGGCGGCGCGGCGTTCCACGAACTCGCGCCCAACACCGTCCTCAAGGGACTGATGCGCAGAATCGACCGCGCCGTCGAGGTGACCACCCATGACGAACCACAGCGAGACCCCGCAGCCCAGCCGTCTGCCTGACGCCTTCGGCGTCGCCGGACGTGCCCTTGCCGCGATCGGCCTGATCGCCGCCGTCGCCGTCGCGCCGCTTGCAGGCTGCGGCCCCGGCGAGGAGGAAAAGCAGGTGGAGGCGCCGCCTCCGCCGCCCCCGCCGCCGCCCCCGCCGCCGCCGCCGGTGACGCCGGTCGCCGAGCTCATGAAGGAGTTCGGCATCAGCCCGAAGGTGCGGCTGCCCGAGGACAAGGCGCCGGCCACGAACCCCGAGCGCATCGCGCTCCTCAAGTTCTTCGACTGCTTCGCCAAGGCGCAGCCCGACGGCCTCAAGGCCGCGCTCGCCCCCGAGGACGCCGCGGTGCTCGCCGCGATGACCAAGGGCGACGGCTTCGCGAAGGCGTGCGCCCCCGTGTCGCGCATCGACCTGAACACCGGCAGCAACGGCGGCAAGAGCTACGTGATGGCCGTCTACCGCGCCGGCGGGAAGATCGAGGCGCAGCTCTGGTCCTTCCAGGTGGAAGGCGAGGACCGAAAGATCACGAAGCAGGCGTTCGCCAGCTACGTGCAGCCCGTCGACGTCATGGGCCGGATCAGCGGCTCGAACCTCATCGCCGACTGGATCAAGCTCGTCGACGCCGAGCGGCAGCTCGCCAACGAGCCCGACCAGGCCCTCAAGCCCACCGCGCGCGTCCAGGAGACCGAGAAGGACGCGGGCGACGGCGGCGGCTCGGAGGAACCCTCCGGCCCGATCGGCGCCCCCCCGATGCGCAACAAGCCCCCGCCGGGCGGCATCGAGCCCCCGGGCCGCCGGCCCGGCAAGTGAACTGACCGCTCCAACGAGCAAGGACGATCCATGGAGAAGCGCGTCGCCCTCGTCACGGGTGCGAGCCGAGGCATCGGCCGCGCCATCGCCCACCGGCTCGCGAAGGACGGCCGCCACGTCGTGGCCGTCGCGCGCAACGCCGCGCAGCTCGAGTCGCTCGCGGCGGAGATCGCCGCCGCAGGCGGCAGCTGCGAGGCGCGCACCTGCGACCTCGCCGACGGCCCGGCCGTGCAGCGGCTGGTCGAGGAGGTCGCCGAGAAGCACGGGCGCCTCGACATCCTCGTCAACAACGCCGGCATCACCAAGGACGGGCTCCTCATGCGGATGTCCGACGCCGACTTCGACGACGTGCTCAACGTCAACCTGCGCTCGGTGTTCATCGCCTGCCGGGCTGCCGCGCGCCCGATGCTGCGCGGCAAGTTCGGCCGGGTGGTGAACATCGGCAGCGTCAGCGGCGTCGAGGGCAACAAGGGCCAGGCCAACTACGCGGCCGCCAAGGCCGGCCTGATCGGCCTCACCAAGAGCGTGGCCAAGGAACTGGGCTCCAAGGGCGTCACGGCCAACGTGGTCGCCCCGGGGTTCGTCGAGACCGACATGACCGCCTTCCTGGGCCCCGACGACAAGAAGAAGGTCAGCGAGCACATCACCGTGGGGCGCCTGGGCGTCCCCGAGGACATCGCCGCGGCGGTCGGCTACCTGACGGCCGACGACGCCGGCTACATCACCGGGCAGGTCCTGGTGGTGGACGGCGGCCTGCCCATGTGACCCCCCTTCCCCCGGGCGGGCCGATTTGGGGTATCCTCCCGCCCTCACCCAAGGGGCCGGAAACCTCCGGCCGCCGCATCCCTCCCAAGGAGAGAGCCGTGACCAAGGACGAGATCGAACCGCAGGTGATCGCGGTGGTGGCCGAGAAGCTCTCGGCCGACAAGGACAAGATCAACCGCAACACGAACTTCACCAGCGATCTCAACGCTGACAGCCTGGACCTCGTGGAACTGGTCATGGAGCTCGAGGAGCGCTTCGACATCCAGATCCCCGATGACCAGACCTCCAAGATCCTGACGGTCGGCAACGCCGTGGACTTCATCCACGAGCAGATGACGGCCAAGGGCCAGAAGTGACCCCGGCCGCGGGCCGCTGAACCAAAGGCGCCCCGGCCAAGTGCCGGGGCGCGTCCTTCTCGCGAGCGCGTTCCCCTCCCGACCCATGCGGACGATCACCCTCCGTCGCGTCGTCGTCACCGGCCTCGGTGCCGTCACCGACGTGGGCAACACGGTCCCCGAGTTCTGGAAGTCCCTCGTGGAGGGACGGTCGGGCATCGGCCCGATCACGTCGTTCACCCCGACGCCCGAGTGGAGCGTCACCTTCGCGGGCCAGGTGCGCAACCTGGAGCCCGAGAAGCGGATCGACCCCAAGTCGATCTCGCGCATGGACCGCTTCAGCGTGTTCGGCATGTGCGCCGCCGAGGAGGCCGTCGCCGACAGCGGCATGGACTTCTCGACGGGCGATCCATACCGCTACGGCGTGGCGATCGGCTCGGGAATCGGCGGCATCGACACCATCGAGACCAGCCTGCAGAAGCTGTTCGACCGGGGCCCGCGCTCGGTGAGCCCGTTCGTGGTGCCGAAGCTGATGGTGAACGCCCTCGCGGGGAACGTCAGCATCCGCTTCGGCCTGAAGGGCCCGAACATCGCCTGCGCCACGGCCTGCGCCACCGGCAGCCACGCGATCGGCGCCGCCTACCACATGATCCAGCGCGGCGACGCCGACGCGATCGTCGCGGGCGGCAGCGAGGGCGCGGTGACGCGCCTGTGCGTCGGCAGCTTCGCGGCGATGAAGGCGCTGAGCACGCGCAACGACGCGCCCGAGAAGGCGAGCCGCCCCTTCGACCGCGACCGCGACGGGTTCGTGCTCGCCGAGGGCGCCGGCATTGTTGTGCTCGAGGAGCTCGAGCATGCGAAGCGCCGCGGCGCGCGCATCTACGCCGAGCTCACCGGCTTCGGCGTCACGGGCGACGCCTCGCACATCGCGGCGCCGGACGACCAGGGCCGCGGCGCGCAGAAGGCGATGGAGATCGCCATCCGCGACGCGCAGCTCGATGCCTCCGCCATCGGCTACATCAACGCGCACGGCACCAGCACCCCGCTCGGCGACAAGGCCGAGGTGATCGCGGTGAAGTCGCTCTTCGGGGCGCACGCGCAGAGGCTCGCGATGTCGAGCACCAAGAGCGTCACCGGGCACTGCCTCGGCGGCGCCGGGGCCATCGAGGCGGTGGCCACGGTGAAGGCGATCGTCGAGGGCGTCCTGCCCCCGACCATCAACCTCGACAGCCCGGACGACGGCTTCGACCTGAACTTCGTGGCCAACACCGCCCAGGAGCGGACGGTCGACCACGCCATCAACAACTCCTTCGGCTTCGGCGGCCACAACACCTCCATGGTGCTGAGCCGCTTCCGGGGCTGAATCCCGGCGGGCCGCCCCGGCGAACCCGGGTTCGTCACGGCCCATGGACCCACGCGCACTCCAGCACGCCGCCACGATCGAGGACCTCCAGCGGGGCCTGGCGGACGTCGCCGTGGACGCGCTGCTCGAGGCCGACCCGACGGTCGAGGCTCGCTACGGCGACATCGCCCGGCGCACCTGGCGCACCGAGAGCGAGGCGCGCATGGCGCACCTGGCGCAGTCGGTGGCCTGCGGGCGCCCCGGGATCTACGCCGGCCACGTGGCCTGGGCGGTGGCGGCGCTGCGCGCGCGCCACGTGCCCGAGGCGGACATCCGCGCGCACCTGGCGTCCATCGAGCGTGCGCTCGAGGCCGAGCTCCCGGACGAGGCGCGCGACGCGACGCGCGCGCACCTCGACGCGGCGCGCGCCGCGGCCGACGCCCACCACGACCACGGCGACGGCCTGCTCGCCGACACCTCGCGCGACGCCACGCTCGCGCGGCTCTACCTGCTCCACCTCCTGCAGCGCGACACCGCCGAGGCCATGGCGCTGGCGCAGGACGCGCTGCGCGGCGGCATGCCGCTCGGCGACCTCTACGAGCGCGTCGTCGCGCCGGCGCTCGGAGAGATCGGCCGCATGTGGTCGCTGCAGGAGGCATCGATCGCCGACGAGCACTTCTGCACCGCGGCCACGCGCACGATCGTGGCGCAGCTGCGCGCCGCGGCCGCATGCGCCGCGCCGGACGGGCGCCGCGCGCTCTGCCTGGCCGTCGGCGGCGACATGCACGACGTCGGCGTGCGCATGGCGGCCGACCTGCTCGAGCTCGACGGGTGGACGGTCGAGTTCCTCGGCGCAAACGTGCCGGCGGCGGAAGCCGTGATCTCGGTCGAGGAGGCCGCGGCCGAGCCCGGGCGCGCGTTCGACCTGGTGGTGGCCTCCGCGGCCACCGCGCTCTCGCTGCGGGCGCTCATCGACCTGCTGGCCGCGCTGCGCGCCTCGCCCGTGGGGCGCTCGGTGCCGGTGCTGGTGGGCGGAACGCCGTTCGCCGCGGACCCGGGCCTTGCCGCGGCCGTCGGCGCCTCGGCCGGCGCCACCACGCTCAGCGGCGCGGTGCGCGAGGCCGCGCGGCTCGTGCCCCCACGGGCCGCCCGCCGACCGCGCTGACCGGCGGCAGGTCCGCCTTCGACGTCGTGAACGAGACGCCGGGAAGGGCCTCCGCGAGGAGCCGCGCGAGCGTCGGCATGTAGCCGCGCTCGGTCCAGGTGTGGCCGGGCAGGAGCATCGACACGCCCGCGGCGCGCGCGGCGAGGTGCTCATGGTGGCGCGCCTCGCCGGTGACGAGGAGCGTCGCGCCCCGCGCACGCGCGTCGGCGAGGAACCCCGCCCCCGCGCCCGGGCAGAGCGCGATCCGGTCATGGCGGCGGCGGTCGCCTCCGGGCGCCGTCACCGCGTCGATCCGCGCGGTGCCGAGGTGCCGGCGCAGCCGCGCGGCGATGTCGCGCAGCGTCGCCGGGCGGCGCAGGACGAGGAGCCGCCCCGCCCCCTCGTCGAGCGACGGGCGCGCGGCGAGCGCGTGCACCTCGAACGCCGGCTCCTCGTAGGGGTGCACCGCGCGCATCGCGGCGATCGCCCACGCCAGGCGCGCACGCGACACCACGGCCTCGACGCGCTCCTCGCGCACCTCCTCGGTGCGGCCGCGCCGGCCGACGGAGGGGTTCGAGCCCTCGCCGCCGCGGAAGGTGCCGGTCACCTCCGAGCGCGTGGTGCAGCGGTCGTAGTTGCCGATCCGGCCCGCGCCGGCCTCGTCGAGCGCGTCGCGCACGCGCGCGGAGGCTTCCGGGGGAACGAAGACCACCAGCTTGAAGCGCTCGCCGTCCGGCAGCCCCTCGGCCGGGCGCAGCGGCTCGAACCCGGCGGCCCGCGCCAGTTCCCCGGCGCCGCCGGCGATTCCCTCCGCGAGCCAGTCGTTCACGCCGCCCTTCACCGCATCGAGCGCCGTGTGCGGCGAGAGCAGCGCCACCCCGGCCTGCGCGGCGCCGAGGAGCACGCGCTCGCGCGGGTCGGCGGCATCGAGCCGCTTGACGGGATCGAAGATCGGCGGGTGGTAGGCGACCACCGCGTCGGCGCGCAGCGCGAGTGCCTCCTCCAGCACGTCGGCCGTCCAGTCGACGGACACCAGCACGCGCCCGCACGGGGCCTCGCGGTCGCCGAGCA
>JBEITQ010000068.1:0-8677 GCA_040374835.1 Phycisphaeraceae bacterium
CGATCCTCCAGGTTGCCGACCACCACGGCCTGCCCGGCCTGGCACCACGGCGTACGGCCGACGACGGCGTCGCCGGCCCCGAGCGCCTGGGAGGCGTGCGTCAGCGCCGGGCTCAGCGAGACGATGCGCACGCCCGTCGCCGGCGCGGCAACGGCGCCCGCGCGCGGCTCGGTGCGCGCGTCGCACCCGACCAGCGCGGCCGCGAGGGCGGCGATCTGCCACGTGAGGCGCGCGATCGGCATCGCGCGGATCCTAGTCCGCGTGCCGCGACGCCCCGCGCGTGCGTCGGCCGGGCTACGCTCCGCACACCGATGCCCGGCTTCCTCGCCTCCATCCGCGCGCTCTTCGTCGGCCAGGACGACGCCCCCGCCGCCCCGCGGCGCGCCGGTGCGGCGGGCCGCCTCGACACGAGCGCCGCCCCGGTCCCCGCGGATTCGCAGGAACTGGTGACGATGGCACGGGACTTCCGCACGTTCCTCGACCTGCAGGAGCAGCGGCAGCAGGAACTGGCCCGCGTGGTGGCGACGCTGCCCCAGAGCATGGGCGCCCTGCCCGAGCTGGTCCGGCAGCAGACGCGCCTGGCGGACCTCGTCGCGCAGCAGCTCATGCTGACGCGCCAGCGCGACGACCAGGTGGAGAAGACGCTCGCGCGCATCACGCAGGGCGTCGAGCAGCAGCGGGACGTCATGGGCCTCGTGCAGCAGCAGCTCGACCTGAACCACGAGAGCGCGATGAAGGTGGCCGACGGCGTCACCACGCTCGCCGGCGCCGTGGTCCAGCTGCAGGAGACCTCCGACCGCGGGTCGGTGGCGCTCCAGCGCATCCTGGAGCGGACCGCAGACCGCGACGCCGGCGTGCAGAAGCTGCACGCGACGCTCCAGAACTGGATGCTCTTCGTCGCGATCCTCTCGTGCATGACGCTCGTGGGCGCGGTGATCCTGGCGTGGATCGTGCTGCATGCCCCGGTGCGCGGGGTCGAAGCCGTCCCGCCCGGCGCGGCGGCCGTCGACGTCGGCGGCACGGACGGTGCACCGTCGACGGTCGATGGCCTCGCCGCCGACCTGCCGCAGGCCCCTCCCCCGACCGGCTCCACGATGCCCGCCCTCGGCGGCGCACCGGAGCCCGCGAGCGGCGAGGCGCTGCCGGCCACCGGCGGCGCCGCGCCCCGCTGAGCGGGCGCTTCAGGCCACCAGCTGCGTGCGCGCGATGCGCGCGTAGACGTCGCATGAACCCATGAGGTCCTCGTGGCGCCCGGATGCCACGATGCGTCCGCCGTCCATCACCACGATGCGGTCGGCCGCGAGCACGGTCGACAGCCGGTGCGCGATCACGAGCGTGGTGCGGCCGGCGCCGAACTCGCGGATCGCCGCGTTGATCTGCTCCTCGCTCTCGGCGTCGACCTGGCTGGTCGCCTCGTCCATCACCAGGATCGAGGGGTCGCGCAGGACGGCCCGCGCGATCGAGATGCGCTGGCGCTGGCCGCCGGAGAGCGAGGCGCCTCCCTCGGCCACCGCCGTCTCGTAGCCGTCGGGCAGTCGCTCGATGAACCGGTCGGCGTGCGCGCGCCGCGCGGCGGCGCGGACGTCGTCCATTCCCGCGTCGAGCCCGAAGCGGATGTTGTCCGCCACCGTGCCGTGCACCAGCACCGCATCCTGCGTGACGACGCCAACCTGCGCACGCAGGCTGCGGACGGACACCTCGCGGATGTCGGTGCCGTCCACGAGGATCCGGCCGGACTGCGGGTCGAAGAGCCTCGGCAGAAGCGCCAGCATCGTGGTCTTGCCGGACCCGTTCGGGCCGACCACGGCGACCCGCTCGCCGTGCGCGATCGACAGCGTGATCCCCTGGAGCGCATCCGCCGACGCACCCGGGTAGCGGAACGAGACGCCCTCGAAGCGGATCGACCTCGCGTGGCGCGCAAGCTGCGGGCGACGCCGGTCGCCGGCGTCCTCGCGTGACATGTCCAGCAGTTCCTGCAGGCGCTCGGCCGGCGCGGCGGCTCCCTGGATCTCGTTCACGAGCCCCGCCAGCGGCTTCAGCGAGCCTCCCGCCGCGGCCAGCGCGCCGAGGGCGAGGACGAAGGTGTCGAAGGGCAGCTTGCCGTCGATGATCTGCCGCGCCGCGACGAGCGCGAGGCCGCTCACCGAGAGGATCGAGATGGTCTCGACCAGCGGCGAGGACATCGCCTGCACGAAGCGAACGCGCATCTCCTGCCGGAGCACCTCCTGGTTCGACTCGTCGAACCGGCGGATCGACTCGCCTTCCGCGCAGGCCGCCTTGACCGCCCGCAGGCCGCCCATCGACTCGCTGGCCGTGCGCAGCATCCGTTCCTGCGCCTGGAGCGACCCGCGCATCCCGCGGCGGATCCGCTTGCCGAACTTGCGCAGCGGGATGGCCAGGGCAGGCACGGCCACGAGCGCGATCAGCGTGATCCGCCAGTCGAGCCAGATGGCGGCGACGAACGCGGCAGCGCCCTTCGTGACCTGCGCCAGCGCCTTGCCCGAGAGCGCCACGAGCCCACCCTGCAGCGCGACGCTGTCGCGGGTGACGCGGCTGATCAGCTCGGAGGGCCCGCGCGACACGACCGTCGAGAGCGGCAGGTTGATCACGTGCTTGAAGATGTCGTGGCGGATGCCGGCCACGACGCGCGTGCACAGCGTGAGCGACAGGTACTGGTGCCCGAAGTTCGCCGCGGCACCCACCACCGTCATGGCCGCCAGCAGCGCGAACAGCGCGACCACGCCGTCGAAGGGATCCGTCGGGAGCCGCTCCACGGCCCACGCGGGCATCCACGGCGCATGCTGCTGCACCCACCCGGCGAGCGTTCCGCCCGAGCGGAGCAGGAGGTCAAGCACCGGCGCGAGCGCCAACAGTCCCGTCCCGAGCCCGCCCGCCGAGATCGTCGCGCAGGCGACGGCGGCCGCCAGCTGCCCCTTCGACCTGAGCAATCGCGAGGCGAATCGCCAGAACGGGTTCATGGCGGAAGGCTATTCGATGGCTCGGCGCCCTGCCCCGGCGCGGCCGCGCGACAGCAGGTCGAGGGTGGACCAGAACTGCGGGTAGCTCTTGGACACGCAGCCGGGGTCGTCGATCCGGATGCCGCCCGTGCGCATGCCGAGGACCGCCAGGCTCATCGCGACGCGATGGTCGCGGTGCGGATCGATGCGTGCGTCGACGGCGTGTCCCGCGGCGAGCGGGCGGATGCCCATCCAGTCGGCGCCCACGTCGACGCCCGCGCCGACACGCGCCAGCGCTTCCTGCATCGCATGCAGCCGGTCGCTCTCCTTCGCGCGCAGGGTGGCCAGCCCCGTGATTCGCGTCGGACCGCCGGCCACCGCGGCCGCGGCCATGAGCGCCAGCGCGCCGTCCGGGCAGTCGCCGCAGTCCACCTCACCCGCGCCGTCGAGCGGGGGCGAACCCTCGCCCGCCCGCGCGCGGCAGGCGATGCGCACGCCGCCGGAACCGCGGATCACCACGGCGCCCATCGATTCCAGGATCCCGAGGACCCGCATGTCCGGCTGGCGCGAGTCGGGCGGCAGCCAGCCGAGCACGAGGTCGCTGCCGGGGACGATCGCCGCCGCCACCGCCCAGAACACGGCGCTCGAGGCATCCTGCTCCACCATGACGTCGCCTCGCGCGGCAAGCGGCCCCGGCGCGACGCGGATCGAGCGCACGGCGCCGCGGGCGTCGTGGGCCTCGTCCACCTGCGCACCCCACCGACGCAGCTCGTCGACCGTCAGCGCCAGGTACGACGCACTCGTCGGCGGTGCCTCGAAGCGCAGCTCGAGGCCGTCGCGCATCCACGGCGCCAGCAGCAGGAGCGCGCTGGCGAACTGGCTGCTTGCGATCCGGCCGACCTGCAGCACGCCGCCGGCAGGCGGGCCGCCGCGCCCGTCCACCACCAGCGGCAGCCGACCGTCCTGCTCGATCCACTCGACGCGCACGCCGAGCTGCCTGAGAAGCTGCACGCCATCGGCCACCGGCCGCTCGCGCATCCGCATGCTGCCGTCGATCGTCACGCGCCGGGGCGCGAAGGCGGCCGCGGCCATCACGAACCGAGTCGGCGTGCCTCCGTCACCGAGATGGAGCGAGACGTCACCACCCGACGGGAATCGACCGCCCACGCCGTCCACGGAGAACTCGTCCGCGCCGGCCGGTCCGCCGGAGCCTGGCCCCGGGCCACGTGCCTCGATCGTCGCACCGAGCGCCCCCAGTGCGCCGGCCAGCGCATCCGTGTCGTCGGACCGAAGCGCCCACCGCAGCTCGGTCCGCCCCGACGCCATCGCCGCCAGCACCAGCGCTCGGTTGGTGAGGCTCTTCGAGCCCGGCACCGCCAGCACCGCATCGATCGGCGCAGATCGCTCGACGAGGCGGGGCCCGTCCGCGCCCGCCGGCATGGGCGTCAGCCCTCCGCCTGCCCGCCGGCGCGGAAGACGGCCACGATGTCCTCGACCGGGATCACGAAGAGCCGGTTGTCGCCCTCGAAGTCGACCGGGACGCCGTGCTTGGGGTTGAAGAGCACGCGGTCGTACTGCTCGATCGGGTAGTTGTCGTCGCGGGCGACCTCCGCGGAGATGGCCACGATGCGACCGGTGATGGTCGGGATCTCGATCTTGTCGGGCAGGTGGATGCCCACCTTGGTGATCTTCTTGTCCTCGTCCTTGCGGATGAGGACGCGCTTGCCGATCGGCTCGACGGTCTCCAGGCGCGTGGTTCGCGACGTGCGCGTCATGGCCCGATGATATAACCCTCGGCGCATGAAGGCCTCGGACAATCCCGTCGAGTCGGTGCGCCGCCTGATCCGCGCGGTGCCGGACTTTCCCAAGCCCGGCATCATGTACCGCGACATCACGCCGATGCTTGCCGACCCGCGCGCGCTCGCCCTCTCCGTCGAGCTGATGGCGAACCCGTTCCGCGGCGGGAAGTTCGACCTCGTCGTGGGCGCCGAGAGCCGCGGGTTCATCTTCGGGGTGGCGGTCGCGCAGGCCCTCGGCTGCGGCTTCGTCCCGGTGCGCAAGCCCGGCAAGCTCCCGGGCAAGGCCGTGTCGGTGTCGTACTCGCTCGAATACGGGAAGGATTCGCTCGAGATGCACGACGACGCGCTGCACCCGGGCGCGAAGGTGCTGGTGGTGGACGACCTGCTCGCGACGGGCGGCACGCTCAAGGCCTGCTGCGAGCTCGTCGAGCGGGTCGGCGGGACCGTCGGCGGCGCCACGGCGCTCATCGAGCTCGAGGCCCTGGGCGGACGCGCGCGCATCGCGCCGCGGGACGTGCACACGGTCATCCGGTTCTGACCCGCCGGGCCGGATTTCGACGGCGCCGGGCTACAATCCGGCCATGACCACCGCCGTTCCCTCCGCCGCCGTCCGCCCCTCGACCGGGACCGACCCGCTGGCGCTGATCGACGTCGACCACGTCCGCTTCTACGTGGGCAACGCCAAGCAGTCGGCGTTCTTCTACGCCTCCGCCTTCGGCTTCCAGGTCGACCAGATCTGCGACCTCACCACCGGCAGCCGCGAGTCGGCGCAGTACCTGCTGACCCAGGGGAACATCCGCTTCGTCCTGGAGACGCCGCTCACCAAGGACCACCCGGCCGCGGACGAGATCCGCCGCTTCGGCGACGGCATCAAGGACGTGGCCTTCACGGTCTTCGATGCCGAGGCAGCCTGGAAGCAGGCCGTGCGCAACGGCGGCACCAGCGCCTACGAGCCGGTCACCCGCAGCGACGCGAACGGCTCGGTCACCATGGCCGGCATCCGCACCTACGGCCGCGCGGTGCACACGTTCGTGAGCCGCACCGGCGCCTACGCGCTTCCCGAGGTCAAGCAGGGCGCGACCTTCATGCCCGGCTACCGGGCCTTCGGCGAGTTCGCCCTGAACGCGCACAACCGCGCGCACCCGTGCGGCCTCAAGTTCGTCGACCATGCCGTCGGCAACGTCGAGGAAGGGAAGATGAACCAGTGGGTGTCCTGGTACGAGAACGTGCTGGGCTTCTCGATGTTCAAGCACTTCGACGACAAGGACATCTCCACCGAGTACTCGGCGCTGATGTCGAAGGTGATGGCGAGCGGCAACCAGCTCATCAAGTTCCCGATCAACGAGCCGGCCGCGGGCAAGAAGAAGAGCCAGATCCTGGAGTACCTGGAGTGGCACGACATGACCCCGGGCGTGCAGCACCTGGCGCTGCGCACGGACGACGAGCTGGCGAGCGTCGCCGAGCTGCGGCGCCGCGGCGTCGACTTCCTGTCGATCCCCGACACCTACTACGAGGGCGTGTGGGCGCGCGTCGACTCGATGCTGCGCCAGCACGGCCATGCGGCCGTCAAGGAAGACCACCAGCGCGTGCGCGACCTCGGCATCCTCGTGGACGCCGACGACGAGGGCTACCTCCTGCAGCTCTTCTCCAAGCCGCTCCAGGACCGCCCCACCCTGTTCTTCGAGATCATCTGCCGCCGCGGCTCGCAGAGCTTCGGCAAGGGCAACTTCAAGGCCCTCTTCGAGAGCCTGGAGATGGAGCAGGGCCGGCGCGGGAACCTCTGACGCTATCTTCCGCGGTCATGACTTCCTACGGCGCGGTTCCGCCCACCGGTCCGACCCCTGGCGCACCCTTCGTGTCCGAAGATTCCCTGAAGTGGCCGGGGCTCGTCGGCGGGCTGTCGATCGCCTTCGGCATCATCACGCTGCTGAGCACCTGCTGCGGCGGCGTGGGAATGGCCCTGCTGCCGTTCGCGCTGGGCGCCGCCGGCGTGAAGATGGGACCGATCCCGGGACCGATCGTCGGCTGGCTCGCGTTCGACGTCCTGGCGAGCCTCGCCCTCGGCTTCATGCTGTTCGCCGGCGGCATCGCCGTGCTGCGCCGACGCGCCGGCGGTCCCCGGATGCTGCTTCGCTACGCGGTAGCACGCCTGGTGCTGGTCGTCCCCATGCTCGTGATCGGCCTGCTCCTCGTTCCGACGAGCGCGGCGTGGAGCGCGCAGTTCATGGAGGCCCAGTACGCCGCCCAGGAGGAGGCCGGCCAGCCGATCACCGAGGACCAGGAAGCCGCGCTCGAGGCGGCTCGCACCCCGACCGCGCTCAGTTACGTGTCTGCGTCGATCGGCCCGTTCCTCGGCTGCGCGTACCCGATCATCCTGCTCGTGTGGCTGCGCCGTCCCGACGTGCGCGCCACGTGGGAACGCTGGGAAGGCTGACCCCTCACCCGCGCGGCGCGAACCGCGCATCCGGCGGGCACTCGACCGCCGTCCCCTCGACCTCGACGCGCCACGCGTGGAGCGCAGGCATCCCGTCGTCGCCTGCCGCGCCGCCGTAGAGCGCATCGCCCTTCAGCGGGTGCCCCAGGCTCGCGAGTCCCGCGCGCACCTGGTGGCGCCGGCCGCGCCCGACCACCTCCACCTCGACCAGGTCGTGCACGCCGTCGACCGCGCGCGTGCGCACGTGCCAGCGGCAGCGGCCGCACTCGGGGCCGGTGCCCTCGCGCCGGACGGTCACCTTGCGCGAGCCCTTGTGCCGGCTCGAGAAGTAGAGGCGGAACGAGCCCTCCTCGGCGAGGCCCGCCCGGACCAGCGCGAGATAGGTCTTGCGCGCGCCGCCCGACGACCCGACCGATCCGCGAAGCCGCTCGTGCGCCGCCGCCGTGCGTCCCGCGACCACGCATCCGCTGGTGCCGTGGTCGAGACGGTGCGCGATGCCTGCCTCGGGGATCGCCGCGTGCTCCGGGTGCGCCTCGCGCAGCCACGACTCGAGCGTCGGACCCGATTCCCCGGGCGCGCCGAGCGTGTGCCATCCCGCGGGCTTCGCGACCACGCGCCAGTCCGCGCCCTCGGCGATGACGCGGGGCGCGCCGTGCGCGGCGGCGGGGGCGGCGGGATCGGATCCGGGCATGGCTCGTACACTACAGCCGCCATGCCCCACTACTCGAAGCTCGGCCAGATCCCGAAGAAGCGCCACGTGCAGTTCCGCCGCCCGGACGGCGCCCTGTACAGCGAGGAGGTCTTCGGCACCGAGGGATTCGTGGGCCCGACCTCGACCCTCTACCACATCAACCCGCCGACCCAGGTGATCGGCTGGAAGACCCTGTACGGCACCAAGCCCGAGTACATCGAGCAGGACGTGATGCGCATGCGCCACCTCAAGATGGCGGCCATGCCCGCGAAGGGCGACCCGGTCACCGGCCGCGTGGTGCTCTTCGGGAATTCCGACGTCGAGATGGCCATGTGCATCCCGGCGGAGAAGATGGACTACTTCTTCAAGAACGCCATGGGCGACGAGTGCCTGTTCGTGCACTTCGGCTCGGGCACGGTGCAGACCACCTTCGGCACGCTGAAGTTCGGGCCGAAGGACTACATCGTGATCCCCAAGGGCATCACCTACAAGATGACCTTCGACAAGCAGAAGCCGGGCGAGCCCGGTCCGCGCTTCGTGGTCTTCGAGACGGCAAACGGCAGCCACATCGGTCCGCCGCCGCGATACGTGAGCAAGCGCACGAGCCAGTTCCTGGAGCACTCGCCCTACTGCGAGCGCGACCTGCGGCTGCCCGAGCTGCCGCTCACCTTCGACAGGAAGGGCGAGTACGAGGTGCGCATCAAGGCACGCGACCTCGTGCACAGCTACGTCTACACGTACCACCCGCTCGACGTGGTCGGCTGGGACGGCTGCTACTACCCGTACTGCTTCAACA
>JBEITQ010000011.1:0-21338 GCA_040374835.1 Phycisphaeraceae bacterium
GGCCCCGCGCTTCGCTTGGGCGATAGCCTGCGGCGGTGCCCCGCCCGCTCTACGCCGACCGCACGATGCTCGTGCTGCTGGCCGTCGGCGTCTCGTGCGGCGTCCCCAACATGCTGGCGACGTCGGTGGCCCCGGCGTGGACCACGGTGTCGGGCTGGAGCGTCGAGTTCGTCGGGTTCCTGGCGTTCGCGCAGCTGCCGTACGCGCTGAAGTTCCTGTGGGCGCCGCTCGTCGACCGCGTGGGCGTGCCGGGGCTCGGGGCCCTCGGCCGTCGCCGCGCCTGGATCGTGGCCACGGCTGCCGCGTGCGCGTGTGCCTCGGTGCTGCTCGCGCTGGCCGGCACGGGCGATCCGAGGGTGTTCCTCGCGATCCTCATGCTGCTCGTCGTGGCGAGCGCCACGCAGGACATGGTGTCGAGCGCCTTCCAGGCGGAGTCGCTCGAGCCGCGGCAGCTCGGGGCGGGGGCCGGCATGTGGGTGAGCGGGTACCGCGTGGCGTTCGCGGCGCTCGGCGCGGGGGCCTTGGTGCTCGCGCCCAGGCTCGGCGATGGCGGGTGGTCGATCGCGGTGGCGGCATGCGGCATCGCCGGCCTCGGGTGCGCGCTCGCCGTGCTGGCGGCGGACGAACCGGCGCGTCCGGCGCCCGCCGAGCCGGGCCTGCGCGCGGCGGTCGTCGAGCCGGTCGCGTCGTTCGTGCGCGCGTGGCGGTGGCGCGTGCTGGCGCTCGCGGCGTTCGCGCTCGTCTTCCGACTGCCGGACCAGCTGGGGAACGTGATGCTGACCCCGCTCCTCCTGAAGGGCCTGGGCTACGACCCCGAGCAGCTGGGCGTGGTCCGGCAGTTCCTGGGGTTCGGGTTGACGATCGCGGGGGCGCTCCTCGGGGGGTGGATGGTCGCGCGCATGGGCACGGTGGCGTCGCTCTGGATCTCGGGCATCCTGCAGGCGGCAAGCAACCTCGTGTTCTGGGCGATGGCGGTCGTGCATGGCGCGACGGTGCACTCGCCCGCCGCCGATGCGGCGCCGCTCGGGTCGCTCCTCGCGGGCATCGCCGTCGAGAGCATCTGCGGCGGCATGGTGTCGTCGGCGTTCGTCGCGTTCCTGATGTCGATCTGCGACCGGCGCATGGTGGCCGCCCAATACGCGCTGCTGACGGCGCTGATGGCGGCGGCGGGCGCCGGCATCGGCGGGTTCAGCGGCGTGCTGGCGCGGCACCTGGACTTCGCGGACTATTTCCTGGCCACCGCGCTGGTGGGCGTGCCGGGGATCGCGCTCGTGGCGCTGGTGTCGCGGGCCCCGGCCGGTGGGCGCGCCGACCTGTCCGGCTAGCATGGCGCGTCAAATGCCGGAAGCAGTCGCCGAGCCAAAGCCGATGAAGCGCGCGCCACTCACCTACAAGGACGCCGGGGTCGACATCGACGCGGGCGACGAGGTCGTCGACCGGATCAAGGGCATCCTGAAGCGCACCCACGGGCCGCGCGTCATGGGCCAGCACGGCGCCTTCGCCGGCATGTTCCGGCTCGACTACAACCAGAAGCTCTTCAAGCGCAACTACAAGGACCCGGTCCTGGTGGGGTGCACGGACGGCGTGGGCACCAAGGTGCTGCTGGCCGCCGAGCGGCGGGTGTACGACACGGTCGGCATCGACTGCGTGGCGATGAACGTCAACGACCTCATCGTGCAGGGCGCGGAGCCGCTCTTCTTCCTGGACTACCTGGGGCTCTCGAAGCTGGAGCCGGACGCCACCTCGAAGATGATCGAGGGCGTGGCCAAGGGCTGCGAGATCGCCGGCTGCGCCCTGATCGGCGGCGAATGTGCCGAGATGCCCGACATCTACAAGCCCGGCGACTTCGACATCGCCGGCTTCTGCGTCGGCGTCGTGGAGCTCTCCCGCGTGGTGGACGCGGCGCGCGTCAAGAAGGGCGACGTGGTGATCGGCCTCCGGGCCTCGGGCGTGCACTCGAACGGCTACACGCTGGTGCGCCGCATCGTGAAGGACGCGGGCCTGGACATGGACCGGATCTACCCGGAGCTGGGCCCCGACCCGCTTTGGAAGGTGCTGCTCGAGCCCACCCGCATCTACGCGCGGTCGGTGACCAAGCTGCTCTCCGGCTACCGAAAGAAGAAGGTGGTGAGCGGCATGGCGCACATCACCGGCGGCGGGCTGCCGGGCAACGTGTGCCGGGCGCTCGGCAGCAAGGTCGATGCCGTGATCGACGCCTCGGCCTGGACGCCGAACCCGATCTTCCCGTTCCTGCAGGCGCATGGCGGGGTGGAGACGGACGAGATGTTCCGGGTATTCAACATGGGCATCGGCTACGTGCTGGTGGTCCGGCCGTCGTTCGCCGACGCGGTGTGCGCCAAGCTGGCCAAGCTCGGCGAGGAGGCTGCGGTCATCGGCGAGATCGTCAAGGGGAGCGGGGAAGTCCGCGTCGAAGGTCTCGATAAGTGAATTTGTTATATGGACACGTCTGAAGTTTCGTTCAAATTCTGATTTCCCGTGATTGGTCTTGGCCGCCGTTTGCGGAATATGTGTGTGGGGTGAACCCCCCTTCTCGGGCGTCCATGGCCTCGTTGTGCCGTGGCGGCCCGTTTGATTGCGTGTGCACAGACTCGAGTCCCCCCGTTTGTCTCTCTCAGGAGAATGAATCGATGAACCACGTGAACCTGTCCAAGAAGACGCTGCTGGCGGGCGTTGGCCTCGCGGCGGCCGTGACCACGGCTGCGTTCGGCCAGGCCCCGCCGAACAACGACTGTTCGACCGCCGAGCTCGCCATCCTCGGCGTGCCCGCGGCCTTCGACACGGCGAACGCGACGCCGAGCCCGGAGCCCGTGGACGACGCGCAGTGCGCGGGCACGTTCCTCAGCTGGGGCACCAGCAATCCGGACGTGTGGTTCCGCTGGACCCCGAATGCCGACGTCAACGTGGTCATCACGACCTGCGACGCGGTGTCGTTCGACACCTCGCTCGTGATCTACACCGGCACGTGCGCCGGGCTGACCCAGGTCGCCTGCAACGGCGATGGCGCGGGCCAGACGGGCTGCCAGGACTTCTACTCGGCCGTGACGCTGAACGCGACGGCCAACACCACCTACTACATCCGCATCGGCGGGTACACCGATCCGGACACCGGCGTCACGGAGACCGGCGCCGGCACCCTCTCGATCATCGAGAACACGGTGTGGCAGTACGTCTGCTCCTCGCCGGCCCCCGGCATCGCCAACGACTGCGCCACCGCGGCCCAGACCGTTTCGGCTGACGGCACCGTGTCGTACTACGGCATGAACGGCCAGAACGTCCTGTGCAACACCGACGGCCCGCCGCACGCGGGTGCGGTGTGCGCCTCGGGCAGCGACGACCTGTTCCTGGACCGCTGGTACAAGGTGGCCATCAACGCGGCGGGCATCCTCCGCGTCTGGACCTCCAGCGGCCAGACCGACTGCGCCGGCACCGCTGACCTCAAGCTGGCCGTCTACGACATGGGCACCAACCCGGCGGCGTTCGACTACAACGAGCTGCCGAACGTGCTGGTGACCTGCAACGACGATGCGGGCCCGTGCGCCACGCAGTTCGGCTCCGAGGTGTCCGCCACGGTGACCGGCGGCCGGACCTACCTGGTCCGCGTCGGCTACTACAACGGCAACGACGTGCTGACCACCAGCCCCCAGGTCGTCAACTTCGACCTCCCCGAGACCTGCGCGCTGCAGAACTTCTCGGTGGGCGAGGACGAGCCGTGCGGCGAGAACCTCAACGGCGGCTGCAACACCGACGCGGCGTTCCCGCCGGTGCAGGTCGTGAACGTCGGTGACGTCGTCGGCGGCACGTTCTTCGCGTCGACCACGACCCGCGACACCGACTGGTACCAGTTCACGGTCAACTCGCCGTCCCAGGTCACCGTGTCGATGAACTCGCGCGTGCCCGGCACCGTGTTCATCTTCGACGCGGTGTGCGTGCCCGGCACGACCGGCCCCGGCGGCACCCCCGGCCAGACCCTGGCCGTGAGCAGCCCGAGCGCGTTCTGCCCGATCGCGGCCTCGGCATGCCTCACGCCCGGCACCTACCGTGCCGTCGTCGTGCCGGCCTTCCAGGAGCTCGCTTGCGGCACCAGCGGCCAGTCGAACGACTACCGGCTGAGCATCACCGGCGCTCCCGCGGCCTGCCCGACGCTCGTGGCCTCCACGTGCACGGATCCCGGCGCGGACACCCAGGTCATCGGTGCGGCGCAGACGGCGCCGTTCGGCGGCCTGGTGGCGTGCGGCGTGAACCCGGCGGCGCCCAACTGCGGCGGCGGCGGCACCACGAGCAATCGCTATGCGCGCGTGGTCCCGGCGAACCAGGTCCTCGACGAGCTGAGCTGCCTGTCGATCGGCGTGTTCTCCGTGCGTCGCCAGACCAACCCGGCGACGGGCGCGTGCGCCAACTACTCCAGCGACATCCCGCTGCCGGCGAAGATCGGCATCTACCGCGACGAGAACGGTGGCGCTCCCACCAACACGTACGCGGCCGATGGCACGTGCCCGGACGGGAACTGCGACATGGTGCTCGTCAACGAGTTCAATGTCCTGATCCCCGGCGGCGCCTACAAGGGCGTGCTCAACTTCCCGACCCCGATCTGCCTCGAGGACGTCCCCGCAGGCCAGAACCTGGTGATCGTGATGGACTGCCCGGACTTCTACACGGCGCCCGGCCAGCCCGGCGTGCCGGCGGCCTCGGGCTACGGCCTGCGCGCCGCGGGCAACACCGTTGCGGGTGACACGCCCAACACCTACTGCCGCCTGAGCTGCGCCGATACAGCGGGTACGTACGTGCTCACCACCAGCGTCGGCGCCACGTTCACCGCGAACTGGGTGCTCGAGCTGAACGGCACCGCGGTTGGCTGCGGCGGCTCTGCCTGCCCGGCCGACCTCAATGACGACAACTTCGTCAACGGTGACGACCTGGGCATCCTCCTGGGTGCCTGGGGCCAGTGCGCCAGCTCCACCTGCCCGGCTGACTTCAACGAGGACGGCTTCGTCAACGGCGACGACCTCGGCGTCATGCTCGGTGCGTGGGGCCAGTGCGCGGGCTGATCCGCGCACGGCACGAGTCCTGAACCTTCCGCCGCCCGCACCGCATGGTGCGGGCGGCGTGCTTTTTGTCAGCCCTCGTCGCGCCAGCGCCGTCCCTGCTTGCGCTCGGACGCCTGGCGCTTTCCCTCGAGCCGGCGCTCGATGCTGCCGCGCGTGGGCTTGGTGCGGCGGCGCACCTTCGGCCGCACCGCGGCCTGGCCCACCATCGTGCGCAGGCGCGCCTCGCAGGCGTCGCGGTTCATGCGCTGGCTGCGATGCAGGTCGCAGCGGTAGAGCAGCTCGCCGTCGCCGACCAGGACGCTGCGCGCGATGTCGCGCAGGCGTTCGACCGCCGGCGCGTCAAGCCCGCCGATGTCCGCGATCCGCACGCGCAGCACGGCGGCGGTGCTTGCCTTGTTGACGTGCTGTCCGCCGGGGCCGCGCGCGGTGGTGAAGGTCCACGTGAGGTGCTCGGGCCGGACCCACGCGCCGCGCCCGAGGTCGACCGCGCCCGGCGGCCGCACGGGCTTCGGCGGCCGCGGCGGCTCGGCGCCGGGCGATGGGTAACCTTCGGGCATGCCGTGGCCCATTGTCGCATGCGCCCTTGCCGCCGACGCCCCGGCCCCTTCGCCTGCGGTCGACCCGGCGAAGGTGCTCGGCCTCGGCGAGGGCGTGCGAGCGACGGCGGACCTCGGCGTCTGGCTGCCGCGGCTGACCGGCACCGCCTGGTCGGGCGGCATGGGCGGGCCGCAGTTTGCGCTTGATTCCGACCTCGGGGTGCAGGACCAGGCGGTCGGGTTCGCCGGCGAGTTCGCGATCGGCGTGGACCGCTGGCGGTTCGGGGGAATGGGGTTCCAGGTGAGCGCCAACGGGTCGTCCTCGGCGGCCGTGGGCGGCAGCTTCGCGGGCGTGGCGGTGAGCGCGGGCGACGTGGTGAGCGGCTCCTACGACGCGTGGATGGCCGGGGGCGAGGTGGGCTACGTGCTCTGGCGGCCGTTCGCCGACCAGCCGTGGCCGTGGAGCGCGCCGGGCGACAACCGCGCCGGCGCCGAGGCGGCCGTGGGGCGCAATGGCCGGCCGCTCGCCGACATCCAGTTGTTCGCGCTGGCCGGGGGGCTGGCGTTCCAGTACGAGCAGCAGGTGGCGAACGTCACGGCCGGCGGCAACGGGACGTTCGGGCGCACCATCGGCGCCGCCTACGGTGGCGTGGGGCTCGACATCCGCGCGGGATTGGACGGGCGCGTGCCGCTCGTGCAGGACATCCGCATCTACGGCCACGCGGGCTTCGGCGGCGGGTGGCCGGACGCCGGAAGCGTGTGGATGATCCGCGTGGGGATCGCGGCCATGCTCCTCGAGAACGTCGGCGTCGAGTTCGGCTACCGGCTCTTCGACTTCGACCTCACGCAGGGCGACTCGCAGGTGGACGCCGGTCTGCGCGGCCTGTTCGCGGCGGTGAGCCTGAGGTTCTAGGGGTGGCCAAGGCGCGCGGCAACGGCTACCTGCGCGCGAAGCTGCGCCACGTGGTGCTGACGCGCGCCGCCGACCGGCTGACGCTCGGGGCGCTCGGGCGACGGCACCGGCGGCAGGCGATCGAGGTGCGGTCGATCGAGGTGGAGTGCCCGCGCTGGCCGCGGGCGTTCGACGGCGTGCGCATCGCGCACCTGACCGACTTCCACCTGGGCGACCTGATGCCGCTCGACCGCGCGGTGGATGCGGTGGAGCGGCTCTCGGCCCTTCGCCCGGACCTGGTCGCCTGCACCGGCGACGTGGTGGACCTCGATTCGCACGGCGCCGAGCCGCTGCTGGCGGCGATGGGCGCGATGCCGGCGCCGCTCGGGCGGTTCCTGGTGCTCGGAAACCACGACCACCTCGACGACGGGCACATGCTGGCGTCGCTGGCCGTGATGCGCGGCATGCAGGTGCTCGACGGGCAGGTGGCGGCGGTCGGGGAGGGGGAGGAGCCGCTCCTGGTGGGCGGCGTCGACTGGGGGCGCACGGTGCGCGACCTCGACCGGCGCGTGCGGGCGCTGCCGCGCGTGCCTCACCTGCTGCTTGCGCACAACCCGAAGGCGTTCCACGCGGCGGCGCGCGCGGGCGTGGCCCTCACGCTGAGCGGCCACACGCACGGCGGGCAGGTGGCCGTGCCGGGGCGGCCGCGGCTCAACGTCTCGTTCGCGCACCGCCTGAGCGCGGGCACCTACCTGCGCTCGGGGTGCAGCCTCTTCGTGAGCGTGGGCGCGGGGGCGTGGTTCCCGCTGCGCGTCCACTGCTCGCCCGAGGTGGTGTTGGTCACCGTGCGCCGCGGATGAGGTCCCACAGCGCGTCCACGTGGCGTTCCGCCACGCTGGGCGCGCCGACCGAGACGCGCAGGACGAGCCGACCGTCGACGCGGGTGTGCGTGACGAAGGCGCGGCCGCCGTCGTTGATGCGGGCCATGATCGCGGCGGTGGCGTCGTCGCCGGCGCGCGCGCGGAAGCAGACGAGCGACCATGGCGTGGGGTGCACGAGCTCGAGCGCGGGATCGGCCGCGATGCGGCCGCGAAGCCGCGCGGCGAGCGCCACGTGCCGGCGCACCAGCGCGCGCAGCCCCTCGACGCCCTCGTGGCGGATCACGAACCAGAGCTTGAGCGCCCGGAAGCGGCGGCCGAGCGGCACCTGCCAGTCGCGGTAGTCGATCACCTTTCCGGACTCCGTCGCGGAGTTGCGCAGGTACTCGGGCAGCACGCTGAGCGCCTGCACCAGCGCGGCGCGGTCGCGCACCCAGAAGGCGTCGCAGTCGAAGTTGACCAGCATCCACTTGTGCGGGTTGACGCAGTAGCTGTCGGCGTGCTCGATTCCTGCGTGGATCCCGCGGAATTCCGGGCAGAGCGCGGCGATCCCCAGGTGCGCCGCGTCGACGTGGAGCCATGCGCCGTGGCGGGCGCAAACGGGGCCGAGCTCGGGGAGCGGGTCGACCGCGTGCGTGCCCGTGGTGCCGACGGCCGCGACGCAGAAGAACGGGAGGTGCCCCGCCGCGCGGTCCTCGTCCATCATGCGCGCGAGGGCGGCCGGGTCCATCGCGCGGTCGGCGCGCATCGGCACCGTGCGCAGGTTCGCGGCGCCGAGCCCCGCGATGCGCACGTCCTTCTCGATGCTCGAGTGCGCGTCGGCGGTGGCGTAGGCGACGAGCCGCGGGCCGGCGGGCGACTGCAGCCCGTCGCGCGTGCCCGCGAAGCCGGTGGCGCGCTCGCGCGCGGCGATCAGGGCGCAGAGGGTGGCGCTGCTTGCCGTGTCCTGGATCACGCCGCCGCCGGGCCCGTCGCTCCGGAAGTGCGCGGGCAGGCCGAGCATGCCGGCGAGCCAGTCCATGACGTGGGTCTCGAGCTCGGTGCAGGCGGGGGAGGTGCTCCACAGCATGCCCTGCACGCCGAGGCCGGCCGAGAGCAGCTCGCCGAGGATCGCCGGGCCGCTCGCGTTCGCCGGGAAGTAGCCGAAGAAGTTCGGGCTCTGCCAGTGGGTGATGCCGGGCAGGATGACGCGGTCGATGTCGGCGGCGATCCGTTCCCAGGGTTCGCCGTGTGCCGGCGGGTCGGTGGGCAGCTGGGCCCGCACCCAGCCCGGGGCGACGGCCGACTGCACGGGGAAGCGTTCGACCCGGTCGAGGTAGTCGGCGATCCAGTCGACCATGGCGTGGCCGTGCTTCCGGAAATCAAAGGGCCGGGGAGCCGGGAGCGCGGATTCGTCCGCATCGGGGGTCTCGGGGCGGTCCGGCGGGGTGGCTGCCATGGCGGGCGCATTGTCCCCGCGGCGCGGATCATGGCAAACTGCCTGCAACGGAGACCCCACCCATGGCCGACACCACCGCGACACCCACCAACGAGTCCTGCTGCGCCGCCGCGTGCCGCTGCGACTGCCCCGCCCGGCTCGCCAAGCTCGAGAAGACGGTGCACCGCATCCGCCTGTGGCTCTTCGTCGCGCTCGGCTTCCTGATCCTCCTGATCGGGATCGGGATCGGCAAGGACGAGGCCCGGAAGATGGCCATGCGGCAGGGGCCCCAGGGTCCGGCTCCGCAGCAGGGCCCCGGCCCGATGATGGGCCAGCCGGGGCCGCAGGGACCGCCCGTGATGCAGGGCCCCGGCGGACCGCAGCCCGGTCCGGGCATGCAGGAACGCCGCCGCCGCGACTGACGCGCCGGATCAGGCCCGTCTCAAGCCTCGATCAGGCGTAGTGCCGGCCGAAGCGGTTGGCGAGGAACGCCTCGAGCGACACGTCCTCGTTGCGCACGAAGCCGTGCTGCGGCAGCTTGCCCTCGTGCAGCAGGTCGAGCACGGCGGTGATGCCGCAGGCGGTGGTGATCTGGATCGCGGTCCAGTGGTGGCCGCCGATCTCGCGGTGGCGCACGATGCGCGCGTAGGTGCGCTCGGTGAACGTGCCGTCCACCATGCCCGTCGCGCTGACGAAGATGGCGACGATGTCCTGCTTCGTGGTGGGGAGCGCGCGCTCGAACGCGCGCTTGAGCTCGTCGCGGTGCTCGCGGAACCCGAGGTCCCAGAGCAGGAGCTTGAGGATCGCGTTGTGCCCGGGGTAGCGCATCGTCTTGTAGGAGAGGTGCTTCACCTTCCCCTCGAGCGTCAGCGCGAACGTGCCCAGCCCACCGGACGTGTTGAAGGCCTCGAACTCGGTGCCCTCGATCGTCATGTGCTCCAGGCCCTCGAGCGCCGGCACGACGGCCACCTTGCCATCGACCACCGCCTCGCAGGGCTGGATGTACTCGTTGATCAGTCCGTCGGTCGACCAGGTCAGGTTGTACTTCAGGGCGTTCGACGGGAACTCGGGCAGCGCGCCGACGCGCATCCGCACCTCGTGCAGGTCGGTCATCCCGCGGATGACGCTGTTGGCCGCGATGGTGATGAACCCCGGCGCCAGGCCGCACTGCGGGATGAACGCGGTCTTCGCGCCGCGCGCGAGCTCCATCACCTTCTTGGTGACGGCGACGTCCTCGGTGAGGTCGAGGTAGTGGACGCCCTTGGCCTTGGCGCGCTCGGCGATCATCGGGTTGCAGAAGAACGGCGCGCAGCTGACCACCGCCCACGCGCCGTCGAGTCCGCGGTCGACCGCGGCCTGGTCGTCGAAGCGGCCCGCAAGGCCCCTCGCGCCGGGGGCGAGCGCGAGCGTCTCCTGGACCGAGCGCTCGCTCGAGTCCATGACGGCGACGCGGTAGTCGCCCGAGGACTGCAGGAGGCTGCACACCATCCGGCCGATCTTGCCGGCACCGAGTACGAGGACGTCCTTCATGGTCGTGTGGTTCCGTTCGTGGCGGGGAATGCTCAGGCCGGGAGCGTCGCGAGGTCCTTGCCGACCTCGTCGACCAGCTCGCCCATGGTCTCGGGTCCGAAGGAGAAGCGCAGGCCGGAGGCCGCGAAGAGGTCGGGGAGCGGCCGGCTCGCGCCGAGCGAGAGGCCCTTCTTGTAGTTGGCCAGCGCGCGCTGCGGGTCACGCCGCGACTGGAGCCACATCTGCAGGGCGCCCAGCTGCGCGATGCCGTACTCGATGTAGTAGAAGGGCAGCCCGAAGACGTGGAGCTGCCGGTGCCACATCGAGCGCAGCGACGCCTCGTGGCCCGTCCAGTCGACGTCGGCCCCGAAGCGGTCGTTGAGGCGCACCCACTCCGCGGCGCGCTGCTCGCGCGTGTGCGTGGGGTTCAGGTAGACCCAGTGCTGGAACGCGTCGATGGTGGCGATCCAGGGGATCATCGTGCACAGCGACTCCAGGTGGTCGCGCCGCGCGCGGTCGGCATCCTCCGGCGAATAGAACTCCCCCAGGTACGGGAAGGTCAGGAGCTCCATGCTCATGCTGGCCACCTCCGCGAACTCCATCGGGCTTCCGCGGTAGGCCACCAGCGGGTCGTGCGCGCACAGCAGGCTGTGGAAGGCGTGGCCCGCCTCGTGCACCATGGTGACCACGTCGCGGTGCAGGCCCGCGGCATTCATGAAGATGAACGGCCGGCGGCTTCGCTGGCGCTGGTACTGGTAGCCGCCGGGGGCCTTGCCCTTGCGGCTCTCCAGGTCCAGGCAGTCGCCGGTGCGCATGCTGTCGAACATGGCGCCGAGCTCGGCGTCCATCACGTGGAACACCCGGCTCGAGCGGTCGACCAGCTGGTCCGCGCCCTCGAAGGGCCGCAGCGGGCCGCGCCCCTTCAGGTCGACCTTCAGGTCCCACGGGCGCAGCTTCGGCAGGCCCAGGGCCTTCGTGCGCTCGGCGTTCAGGCGGCGCATCAGCGGCACGCAGACCTTCTCGGCGCCCTCGTGGAAGCGCTCGCAGTCGGCGGGCGTGTAGTCGAAGCGCTGCATGCGCGCGTGCTGGTAGTCGCGGAAGTTCTGGAAGCCGGCGTTGAGCGCGATCCGGTGCCGCAGCGCGAGCATGCGGTCGAAGAGGTCGTCGATCCGGTCGGCGTCCTGCAGGCGGCGCGCCGCGACCGCCTCCCAGCTGGCCTGGCGGCGCGCGCGGTCGGTCTCCTCCAGGTGCTTGGCCATCTGCGGGAGGGTCCGCTCCTGTCCGTCGAAGGAAACGGTCATCGCGCCGTTGATCTCGCTGTACTGCTGGTCGAGCTTGGTGACCTCGGTCTCGATCGGGACGTTGGCCTCGCGGAAGAGCTCGACCGACCGGCGCAGGCCGCGCAGCAGCACGCCGTAGCGGGCGGGGTCGAGGCTGGCGGCGAAGGGGCACTCGACGATCTTGCGGTCGAGCTCGAAGCCCGCCTTCTTCAGCTCGGGCTCCACCTGCTCGACGAAGTCGAGGAAGCGCCGGCGCGCGAGCTCGTCGTCGGTGTGCCGGGTCATCCCGATGTAGAGGTTGGCCGATGCCTCCTCCGCGGCGGCGTCGAGCTCGCTGCGGTCGAGGAGCAGGCGCTCGAGGCCGTCGGCGTCGTGGATCGTGCGTCCCAGGAGCTGGGCGTAGAGGGGCTGCAGCGCCTCCCACTTCGTGGCGTCGAGCGCCGCGGGCACGAAGGTCGAGGCGGGCGCGGGGGCGGCGGTGGGGTCGTGTCGCTTCACGGGGCGGTCCTCGAGGATCGAGAATGGTAGTGCGGCGGGTGCGCCGCCCACGTGGCCCGCCGGGGCCGTCAGAGGCCGCGTACCGAGGCTGCGACCGCGGGCAGGCCGGCGCGCGAGCGCACCTCTTCCGCCAGCAGGTCGGCCTCGAGCCGCCCGCCGCAGACGACGAAGAGCGTGCTGCCGCTGCCGCTCACGTGCACCGTGCGCCCGGTCGCAAGCTCCACCTCGGCGATGTCGTCCTCGAGCACCGGTTCCACGGCGACGGCCGGCGCGGCCAGGTCGTTGAAGGGTGCATCGTGCGAAAGCGAGGCCATCGCGGCCAGCTCGCGCACGCGCGCGGGGACGAGCGCGGCGTCCGGCCGCATCAGGTCGAACTTGCCGTACACCGCGCCGGTGGGGCAGGGCGCCGACGGGAAGGCGAGCACCGCGTGCAGGTCGGGAAGCGCGGGCAGGCGCTCGATGCGCTCGCCGAGGCCCTCGACGATGGCGCTGCCGCCGTGCACCAGGAAGGGCACGTCGCTTCCGAGCTCGGACGCAATGTCCGCCAGGCGCTCCGCGCCGAGGCCGAGGCCGAAGAGCTCGTCGAGCCCGCGCAGCATGGCGGCCGCATCGCTCGAGCCGCCGCCGAGGCCGCCGCCCACGGGGATGCGCTTCTCGAGCTTCATGCGCACCGGGAGCTTGCGCCCCGTGGCGCGCTCGAGCGCCAGGTGTGCGCGCACCGCGAGGTCCTTCATCACTGGCCAGTCGATGTCGGTGGGGCGCGGCGCGTCAGGTGCCCAGACGATCGCGTAGAGCGAGTCGCGGCCGTCGTCGAGCCGGCGCAGGTGCAGGTCGTCGGCGAAGTCGAGCGTGACCATCCAGCTCGAGATCGGGTGCATCCGGTCGGCGCCGGGCGGGCCCACCGACAGCGCGAGGTTCAGCTTCGCGGGCGCTCGGACGATGGTCTGGCGTTCGTCGGCCACGCGCGGAAAGTACTGCCTTCCTACACTTGCGCGATGCTCTGGCAGCCGGCATTGCCCGACCGATACCTGCGCATGTCCGACGAGGACATCGCGGCGGCGATCCGCGCGCGGAAGGCCGGGCTCGGCACGCGGCTCCTGGTGCTCGGGCACCACTACCAGCAGGACGACGTGGTGCAGCACGCCGACCTGACCGGCGACAGCCTGAAGCTGAGCCAGATGGCCGCCGACGAGGCGCGCCGGCGCGGCAGCGAGTGGATCGTCTTCTGCGGCGTCCACTTCATGGCCGAGACCGCCGACATCCTGACCGACGATGCGGTGCAGGTGGTGCTGCCGGACCTCTCGGCCGGGTGCTCGATGGCCGACATGGCGCAGTTCGACCAGGCGGTCGAGGCGTGGGAGTCGGTCGAGCGCGCCGTGCGCGGCACGCGCACGCGGGTCATCCCGATCACCTACGTCAACTCGAGCGCCGCGATCAAGGCGTTCGTCGGCGAGAAGGGCGGCGCGTGCTGCACCAGCTCGAACGCGGGGCAGGTGTTCGACTGGGCGCTTGCCGGCGGCGACGAGCCGCTTGCGGACGGCGAGGAGGTGAAGATCCTCTTCCTGCCCGACCAGCACCTGGGGCGCAACACCGCCAAGCGCAAGGGCTTCGTGACCGAGTTCGACGCGACGGACGGGCGCAGCGCGGACACCGCGCTCTGGGATCCGCGCAAGCCCTCCGGCGGCCTGTCGCCCGAGGCGATCCGGCGCGCGCGCGTCCTGCTCTGGGCGGGCCACTGCAGCGTGCACAAGCTCTTCCGCCCCGAGCACGTCGACCAGGTGCGCGCGCTGCACGCGGAGGACGGGGGCATCACCGTCATGGTGCACCCGGAGTGCTCGCAGGACGTGGTGGACATGGCCGACCTCAGCGGGTCGACCGAGCACATCATCCGCACGATCGAGGACGCGCCGCCCGGCTCGCGCTGGGCGGTCGGCACCGAGGTGCACCTGGTCAACCGCCTGGCGCGCGCCGCCGCGGAGCGCGGCGTCCACGTGCGCATCCTGAGCGACTGCCAGTGCCTCTGCACCACGATGTACCGGATCGATCCGCAGCACCTCCTGTGGTGCCTCGACGGGATCGCGGAAGGCCGTGCGCCCAACGTGATCCGCGTGCATCCGGAGGCGAAGGCGCTGGCGCGGAAGGCGCTCGAGCGGATGCTGCGGCACCCCGGTGCTTCGGGGAAGGCTCCGCGCGCGGGCGCGCCTTCGCCGAAGCCTGCGTTCGTAGACTGATCGAGTGAACGAGCAGGCCGCCCGTCCCCGACGAACGATCCGCACCCTCCTGGTCGCGGGACTCTCCGCGCTGGCGGCGCTCGCGCTGCTCGTCGCGCTGCTTCCGACCCTCGTGAGCATGGGATTCCTGCGCGGGACGGTGGTGTCCGCGGTGTCCGGGCGCGTGAACGGCACGGTGACGGTGGGCGAGCTGTCGCTCGGATGGTCCGGGCCGATCGGCGTGCGCGACCTGGTGATCGACGACGCGGCGGGCGGCACGCGGGTGTCGGCATCGGTCACCCTCGAGCAGGGGCTGTGGACGCTGCTCACGTCGGGCGTGGCCGAGCTCGACGTTCGCGCCTCCGGCAGCGTGCGCACGCGGCGCGAGGCGGATGGATCGCTGTCGATCTCGAATCTGGCGAAGGACGCGGCGGACGCGGCGCCGGCAGCGGCAACCGCGGCGGCCGCGGAGGCGCCGCGTGGCGGTGCCGCGGGATCCGCGCCCGGCCTGCCCGCGGGGATCCGCAGCCTTCGGGTGGCGCTCGAGGGGCTCAGCCTCGAGGTGCTCGACCCGGATGGCTCGGTGTTCGCGGCCGCGCGCGGCGCGACGGGCGAGGTGCGCGCCGCGGCCGGCGGCGATGCGGTCGTCGCGCTGAAGGCCGACACCGAGTACCTCGGGCAGAAGGGATCGTTCGACGTCAACGCGACGTTCGGCGGGCTGTTCGCCGCCGACGGCACGCGCCGGATCGAGGGGACGTCGGCGAACGTCTCGGTGCGCGCGACCGACTTCGGCTTCGCGGCCGGAGGCCTGTCGATGCGCATCGGGCAGGGCACCGTCACGGTGACGAGCGCGAACCTCGCGGGACCCCTCGCGGTGAAGGCCGACGTGCGCGCGGCCATCGAGGGGGCATCGCCCGCCTCGGTGCAGGCGGACGTGGCGATCGACCGGCTCCTCACGCCCGAAGGATCGGTGGCGCTCGACCTGGCGGCGATCCACGGCCGCGTCGTGGCGACCACGGTGCCGACGGCGCCGTTCGAGCGCTTCGTGCGCGACATTGGCCTTGAACTGGCGCGGGACGTGGGCCCGAGCGTCGACCTCGATGCATCGTTCGCCGACGCGTCCGGCGGTGACCTGTCGATCTCGGTGCGGAGCGAGCGGGTGAAGGCGCAGGTGGCGGGTTCGATCGACCCGGCGACGCGCGCCGCGACGCTTCGGACGGTGGGGATCGAGGCGACCGTGGCGCCCGCGCTCCTCGACCGGCTGGGGCAGGTGACCGTGGCGTCGCCCGCACGATTGGTGCTCGCGGCGCGCGACGTGTCGGTGCCCGCGGCGTCCGCGGATGGGTCGTTCCCGCTCGACCAGCTGCGATTCAGCGCGGAGATGACGCTGTCGCTCGATGGCCTGCGCGTCCCGGGCGGAGACGGGCGGGTGCCGCTCGACGTCGTGGCGATCAACCTCTCCACGCAGGCGGAACCGGTGGCGGACGGCGTGTCCGTGGCGCTCGACGCGACGTCGCGCACCGGCGGTGAGCGGCCGATCCGCGCGCAGGGCCGCGTCCGGCGCGGCGGGGCGCTTGGTGCGCACGGAGCGCTTCGCGCGTCGTCGATCCCGGTGGCGCTGATCGCCCCCTTCGTTCCTGCGTCGGCCGGCATCGACCTCCGGCGCGAGCTCGGCGACACGGTGCGCACGCTCGAGGCCGAGCTTGGTGCGGGCGATGCGCCGACCTGGTCGGTGCGCCTGGACACGCCGACGCTGGCGGCAACGCTCGCCGGCGCCGTCGCCGCCGACGGGGCGATCCGCGTGGCATCGGGCGGATCGATCCGGCTGTCGCGGATCGATCCCGCGCTCCTTGGGTCATTCGGCGTGCCGGTGGACGGGCCCATGGCGGCCGACGTCACGGTGCGCGGCCTGGCGCTGCCGGCGCCGGCGGCGTTCGAACTGGCGGCGCTCGGGTGCGACCTGGACGTGGTGGCGAAGGGCGCGGACGGCGGACCGGTCGCGGTGCGGCTCGGCGACGGCGCGGACGCGCGCAGGCTGGCGGTTGCCGACCTTCGCGTGACCGTGGCGACCGAGCGCCTGGGCCAGGATGCGCGCGCCTCGGTCGCGGTGACCGCCGATGGCGTGCCGGTCCGCGCCGACCTCCACGCGCAGTCGCTTGGGTCGATGTCCCGCGAGGCGGTCGAGCGCGCGACGCTCACCGCGAAGGTCGAGCTGCCGGCCGTGCCTCGTGCCACGATCGTGCGCGAGGTGCCGGCGGCGGCCGACGTGCTCGGGCAGCTTTCGGGAGGCACCTACGCCCTGACGGCCGACTACGCGGGTTCCATGCGTGCCGGCAAGGGCGCCGTCGCCGTGCGCGCCGATGCGGGCGACACCGTGCGCATCGAGGCCGACCTGTCCGAGCGTGCGCTCGACGTCGCCGCCGATGCCGAGGTCATCGTCACGCCCGCGCTCATGTCGTGGGCCGCCGGCCCCTCCGGGCCCACGCTTCGCGCGCCGGCGCGCGTCGACGTGCGCCTCGAGCGCACCGCCCTCGCACGCACCGTCCCCTGGACCTTCGCGCTTCCCGCCTCGGCCAAGGCTCGAATCATGGCCGCGCCGCTTGCCCTCGGCGGCATCGCGGGCACCGCCACCGACCTCGTGGTGCGCGGGCTCGAGGTCGACGGCGAGGGCAGCCTGTCGACGCCCATGCGCGTGACGGCCCGCGTGCGTGCGGAGCTGGCGGCCGGCCCCCGTGCCGAATCGGCCGCGGCGATCGCGCCGCTGGCGGCGAACGCCGCCTGGTCGCAGGGTGCCGCGGGCGCGCCCGCCGCCTGGCGCGCCGACGTCACGCTCGAGCGCATCTCGGGCGACGGGCTGGGCGCGCTCCTGGCGCTCGAGGACTCCGTGCGGCGCGAGATCGGAAGCGGCGCACGCGTCGCCGCGCGCGCCGAGTCCCGCGACGGGGGCATCGCCTTCGATGCCGAGAGCACGCTCGACCGCCTGCGCGCGTCGCTCAAGGGCACGTACCGCGGCGACGCGCTCGAGCTGGCCGACAGCCGCGTGTCGGTGAACGTGCCCGCTGCGCAGGTGCTTTCGATCCTGAACGCGCCGCCGAAGGCCGAGCCGGGCGCGAAGCCCGGCGACCGCGCCGCGCCGCCCTGGCGCGAGTGCTCGGCGTTCGCGGCCTCGGCCGACATCAAGCGCCTGCGCCTCGTGGGCAGCGCCGTCGGCACGATGGCCGCGGTGGTCGAGGCGGCCGCGGAGCCGCTGCGGCTCGTTCCGTCGGACGGCGAGGCCGTCACGGTCGAGGGCCTCGCGCTGTCCGTGAACGTACCGGGCGGCGAGGCCCCCGCGCAGGTCCGCGCGCGTGCCTCGCTCGCCGGGGTCGGCGGCCAGCGCATGCCGGTGACGCTCGACGCGACGGTGGCCGACTGGACCGACGCGACGGGTGCCGTCTCGGCCGCGCGCCTGCGGATCGACGGCGCGCTGCGCGCCGAGCGCGCCTCGACGCGCGTCGTGGGCGTCCTGGCCGGGATGGGCCGCGAGCTCGAGGAGGCGGTGGGCCCGGAGATCTCGGCCGACGCGACGGTGCGGTCGGTGGGCGCCGGCACGGCGACCGGCGCCGTCACGGTGACCAGCCGCTACCTCACGGTGCGCGTGCCGGACGTCATCATGCAGGAGGGATTCCTGCGCATCCCGGGCGCGAAGCCCGCGGTGGCGGAGTTCGTCCCGTCCGAGCCGCTGCGCGAGCGCATCCTCGCGCCGATCAACCCGGTGTTCCGCGACGTGCGCCTGGCCGACGACCGCGCGCCGATCCGGCTCACGATGGACCGCCTCTCGTACCCGCTTGACGGGAACCGCGCGCGGCTCGACGCCGACCTGCGCCTCACGGTCGGGAACGTGCTGCTCGAGCGCAACCCCGACAACGACGTCCTCAACCTGCTGCAGGTGTTCCAGTCGCCCCAGGGCCGGCCCGTCGACGGCGTCATCAACCCGCTGGTGGTGTCCGTGCGCGCGGGGCAGCTCGCCTACAAGGATTTCGACATCGGCATCGAGCGGCAGGGCGACGGCTGGCGCACCCGCCTCATCTTCTCGGGCGACATCGACCTGTCGAAGCAGCCGCCCTACGCGCGGCGCATCGCCGCGAACTACCCGCTCGGCTCCGTGGCGCGCGACGTGGTGGGGCTGCTTCCGAACGAGGACGGCGGCGGGTCCGTGGCCAGCGCGCTCAACACGATGTCCCTCGGGCTCGGCGACGCGCTCCAGCTGCAGGTGTCGATGCGCGGCCCGCTGGGCGAGGTCGACGGCCGGCCGGCGAAGCTCGACCGCACCGTGAAGCTGGTCTTCGACGAGCGCGCGGCGAAGCAGGGCGCAGGAAAGGCGATCGAGGCCGTCGGGGGCCTGATCGGGGACCTCATCAAGAAGCAGAAGGGCGGCAAGTAGCCGCCGCGGTCACATCGGCTTGTCGGCGACCGTGCGGTCGTACATCTCCAGGAGCTTCGCCTTGTCGAAGATGAGTTCCTGGCGGCTGAGGCCGGTGACGTCGTAGACGGGCGTCAGCTCGATGGCGTCGCAGGGGCACGCCTCCTCGCACATCCCGCAGTAGATGCAGCGCAGCTCGTCGATGTCGAACTGCTTGGGGTACTTCTCGCGGTCCGGCCACGGGCTCTCGTCGGCCACGATGTGGATGCAGTGCGCCGGGCAGGCGGTCTGGCACATGAAGCACGCCACGCACCGGACGCGGCCGTCCTCGTCCTTGTTCAGGCGGTGGACGCCGCGGAAGTAGGGCTTGTAGACGCCGCCGTCCTCGACGTCGCGCTGCTCGCGGCGCTGCTCGGGGTACTGGACCACCCACAGGGTGTCCTTGTTGGCCCCGTTGCGGCCGATGTTCTGGAAGCAGTGGCGCAGCGTCGTCCCCAGGCCCTTGAAGACGTTGACCACGTAGAGGCTCTCCGTGCGGTTGAGCTTCGTCGGGGTGACGTCGAGGATCTCCGAGTCGCGGATCGCCATGGGTCGGGAAGTCTAGCCCGGCCGGGGGCCCGGTAGCCTGCGCGGCGAGATGGCCGCAGGTCCCGACCGTGCCCAGCAGCGAGCGGAAACCAGCATCGGCTGGCGGATGGCGGGGCTGGGCATGCAGACGAGTTCCGAGGTGGTGGCCGGCGCGCTGATCGGCTGGGCGGTCGATCGGTGGCTCGATTCCTCGCCGACCGGCCTCCTGGTCGGCGGCATCGCGGGCATCGCCGTGGGCCTCACCACCCTGATCCGCGGGGCGATGCGCGCCAACCGCGAGCTGGACGAGGCGCGCCGGGGCGGTGGCCGGTGAGCCCGCCCAAGGAGCAGGAGATCGCGATCCCGCCGAGGCCGGTCCTGGGGGCCGTGCTGGCCGTGGCCGCGCTCTGCACCGTGGCCGCCGCGGCGGGGGCCCGCTGGACCCCGGATCCGGCCGCGGCGGCCCTGCCGATGCCGCTGGGGGCGGCGGCGGCCGGGCTGGCCACGGCCCTGTCGGCGGCCCTGTTCACCTCCGCAACGCCCCGTCCGGCAAGCGTCTGCGGATCGCTCTGGCTGGGGGCCACCCTGGCCCGGTTCGTGGTCGTGCCGGGGGTGTGCCTCCTTGTATATTGGTCCGCCCCGTCGGCCGGGATGACCCCCGTTTTGGCCGTCGTCGGGACCTACCTCGCATGCCTCGCGGCGGAGACCGCGACGGTGGTGCGGATCGTGCACCGAAGCCTGTAGAGACGCCCTCCGATGACCCTCCCGATCCTCGCCTTCGGCGCCGACCCGCTCAACCACGTGCTGGACAAGTCGAGCGCCTTCTCGGGCATCTTCGGCACCGACGTGAAGCTCAGCGTCGTCTCCCTGGTCGTCGCCGCGGTGATCGTCCTGGCGTGGCTCCTCGTGGCCGCCTCGCGCATCAAGATCGGCCCGGAGTCGCAGGGCCACGACCGCTGGATCACCAAGGGCCGCTCGTCGCAGGTGGTCGAGGTGCTGGTCGAGGGCCTCTACTCCCAGATGCTCGAGCCCGTGATGGGCGCGCGCCTCGCGCGGGCGTGGCTGCCGTTCCTGCTCTCGCTCTTCTTCTTCGTCCTGGTCCTGAACCTCATGGGCCTGGTGCCGCTGATGGACCTGCAGGAGATCGTCCACGGCCTGTCGGGCCACGGGACCGAGGAGGAGAAGGCCGCGGCCAAGGGCGCGATGCTCTGGATCGGCGGCACCGCCACCGCGAGCCTGTCCGTGAACATGGCCCTGGCGCTGTGGGCGTTCCTGGCCATCCAGTGGCAGTCGGTGCGCGAGCTGGGCGTCAAGGGCACGCTCGAGCACCTGTGCGGCGGGCACGAGCTCGTGGCCAACAAGGGCCTGTGGTTCGTGGTCCCCATCATCTTCGTCGTCGAGGTGCTGGGCATGGTCATCAAGCCCGCGGCCCTCGCCATCCGACTCTTCGCCAACATGGTGGGCGGCCACACGCTGATGGCCACCCTGATGATGTTCGGCGCGATGGCCGGCACCGCCGGCCTCGCCATGTGGTCGGTGGGCGGCATCTCGCTGCTCGCCGGCGGCTTCGCCGTCGTCATCACCTTCCTCGAGCTCTTCGTCGCCTTCCTGCAGGCGTTCGTCTTCATGTTCCTCACGGCGGTGTTCATCTCCCAGATGGCCCACCATGGCGAGCACCACGACGAGGAACACGGCCACGGAGAGCACCACGGTTCGGAGAGCGCGGCGGCCCATGCGCCGGGTGCCGTGCACGGACACTGAACCAGGGCCGGAGACCCGATTCTTCCCCGCGCGCTCGTGGATGCGCGGGACATGCATGAAGCGGCGCGCCACGGCGCCGGGACAACACTCGGAGACACAGACATGAAGAACACCGTCACCCTCGCGATCCTCGCCGCCACCTCGGCCGCCGCACCGGCGCTCGCCCAGTCGGGCGCCGCCGTCGCGGACTACAAGGGCATGGGCGTCGGCATCGGCGCCGGCATCGTCGGCGGGCTCGCCGTCATCGGCGCCGGCCTCGGCATCGGCAAGATCGGCGCCTCGGCCAACGAGAGCACCGCCCGCCAGCCCGAGATGGGCGGCC
>JBEITQ010000070.1:0-8582 GCA_040374835.1 Phycisphaeraceae bacterium
CGCGTTCATCCTGGGCGTGCTGCCGCTCGTCCTCGCCTCGGGCGCGGGCGCCAACTCGCGCCGGTCGATCGGCGTCACCGTGGTGTGGGGTCTTGCGGTGTCGACGCTGCTTTCGCTCGTGATCGTGCCCGTCTTCTACGCGCTCCTCGTCACGGTGCGCGACCGGATGTGGGGCGGCGGCGGTGCGGGCGGCGGCGGTGCGGGCGGCGGGCCGGAATCGACCGCCGCCGCGGTACCCTCTGCGCATGGCCCCGAGCACTGACGCCGTCCCCGCCGTCACGCATGCCGAACACCGCAGCCGACGCGAGCGGCTCCTGAAGGAGCTGGGCGGCGCCGTTGGCCTGGTGCTCGCCGGCGAGGCGGATCCGTCGCTGCACCACCCCTGGCGCCCGCACGCGCACTTCGAGTACCTGACCGGCGTCTGCGACGAGCCGGGCGCGATGCTGCTGCTCGATCCCGCGCATCCGGTTCCGGCCAAGCGCGCCATCCTGCTCCTCAAGCCGCTCAACCCCGAGGTGGAGAAGTGGGACGGCTTCCGCCACGAGATCGGCGCCGCGCTGCGCGGGCGCACCGGCTTCGAGACGGTGATGCGCGTCTCCATGCTGCCCCGGCTCCTGCTCGAGGCCGCCCGGCGGACCCGGGCGCTTGCGTGCCTCATGCCGCTCTCGGCATGGAATGCGCCGGTCTCCGGCGACCTGGCCATCCTCCGGGCACAGGCGGAGCGCGTGCCCGGCACCCGGATCGACGACCGCAGCGACCTGCTGCCCCGCATGCGCGCGGCCAAGAGCCCGGCGGAGATCGCCTGCATCGCCGAGGCCGGCCGCATCACGGCGCTCGGCTTCGCGGCCGCGATGCGCTCGATGAAGGCGGGAATGAACGAGTTCGACCTGCAGGAAGCCGTCGAGCACGCCTACCGCACCGGCGGGGCGCGGGACCTGGCGTTCCGGACGATCGCGGGCGGCGGGTTCAACGCCACCGTGCTGCACTACCACGCCAACGACCGTCCGCTGGTGGCGGGCGAGCTGGTGGTCCTCGACAGCGGTGCCAAGTTCGCGGGCTACTCCGCCGACGTCACGCGCACGCTGCCGGTCGGCGGCAAGTTCTCGCCGCGGCAGCGCGAGCTCTACGAGATCGTCCTGCGCGCCCAGGAAGCCGCGATCGCCGCGGTGAAGCCGGGCGCGACGCTTTCCGACATCGACGCCGCCGGGCGGAAGGTGATCGCGGACGCCGGCCTCGGCGACGCGTTCATCCACGGCATGGGACATCACCTGGGCCTCGAGACCCACGATGCCTCGCCGGACGCACCCCTCGAGGATGGCGCGGTGGTCACCATCGAGCCGGGCGTCTACCTGCCGGGCGAGTCGATCGGCATCCGGATCGAGGACGACGTGGTCGCCACGGCCTCCGGCCCCCGCGTCCTCACCTCGGCGATCCCGAAGTCGATCTCGGACGTCGAGCGCGCGATGGCGGGCTGACGCCGGTTCAGTTTCGGTTCAACGAACCGACAGGCAACCGAAACCAAACGGTCGGAACCGATGCTTATCAGCATCGTGTTCCGCTTCCGCACCGTCTTCGTCAGCGACCTGCACCTCGGGTTCCGCGGAACCCGCGCCGAGGAGTTCGCCGCGTTCCTGAAGCGCGTGGAGTGCGAGCGCCTCTACCTCGTTGGGGACATCGTCGACATGTGGGTGCTGCGCCAGCGCTGGCGGTGGCCCGCCACCCACAACCAGGTGGCCCGGCGGCTGCTGAAGCTCGCCAAGCGGGGGACGCGCGTCGTCTACGTGCCCGGCAACCATGACGAGTCGCTGCGGCCCTACGCGGGCATCGAGCTGGCCGGCATCCGCATCGCCTCGCAGGCGGTGCACCGCCTCGCGGACGGGCGTCGCCTCCTCGTCTGCCACGGCGACGAGTACGACCTCGCGGTGCAGCACTCGCGCCTGCTTTCGATGATCGGCGGACTGGGCTACGACTACCTGGTGGCGCTCAACCGCGCGGTGAACTCGGCGCGTGCGCTCGTCGGCCTGCGTCGCTGGTCGTTCTCGCAGGCCATCAAGAAGAAGGTGAAGGGCGCCTGCACCTTCATCTCGCGATTCGAGGACGCGCTGATCGACGAGGCGAAGCGCCGCGGGCTGGACGGCGTGGTGTGCGGGCACATCCACGACCCGCGACTGGAAACTCGGCCCGACGGCCTCACCTACGCCAACTGCGGCGACTGGATCGAGCGTGCCACCGCCCTCGTGGAACACGAGGACGGCACGCTCGAGATCGTGGACGTCGAGCGCATGCTCGCCTCGGCCGGCTGGAAGCCCGAGCACCACGAGGAACCAGAGGCCATTGCCGACGAGGAGCCCATCCTTGCGCAGTGACGCCCACGAGGGAGGGCTGCGGGCGATCGACGTGGCCTTCTGCTCGGCCGCGGTCGGCTGCGGCCACACGCGCGCCGGCGTCGCCATCCACGACGCGCTGCGCGCGCGCGGGCAACTGGGCGAGGCCACGTTCGTCGAGGCGCTCGACCACGCGCCGGGCTGGTTCGCGCGCACCTACCGCGACGGCTACCTGCGTGCCGTGCGCCACCTGCCGCGCCTCGTCGGCGCGATCTACGACCGCACCGACGTTCCGCGGCGCGACCGCCGGGCGCTGGCACCGATCCTCGACCGGTCCGAGGACGCCGTCCTCCGCGCCTTCCGCGCCCACCCCGCGTTCCGCTCGGCCGACGCGGTGGTGTCGACGCACTTCCTGACCACCGCGGTGCTCGGCCGCATGCGCCTGCGCGGCGAGCTGCGCGCCCCCGTCGTCACCGTGGTCACCGACGAGCACCCGCACGCCGTGTGGCTGCATCCGGGCATCGACCTCACCTGCGTGGCAAGCGATGCCGCCTACACGTCCGCCATCGAGGGCGGGCTCGACCCCGACCGCGTGGCGGTCACCGGCATCCCGGTCGATCCGCGCTTCTGCATGGCCACCTCCGTCGCGGGGGCGGACGCGGATCGCGCGTCACGTCCGATCGTGCTCGCCTGCGGCGGTGGCCAGGGACTCGGCGACCTCGCGGACGCCGTGGCAGCCATCGTCGCCGCTCGGGTGCCCTGCACCGTCGTCGCGGTGGCCGGCCGCAACGCCGTGCTGGAAGCGACGCTCCGCCGGCTCGCCGCCTCCTCGCGCGGGGTGACCGAGGTCCGGGTGCTCGGCTACACCAACGCCATGCACGCCCTCATGGCCGGCGCGGACCTGATGGTCGGCAAGCCGGGCGGCCTGACCACCACCGAGGCGCGCGCCATGTCGCTCCCCATGGTCCTCCTGCGGCCGATCCCCGGCCAGGAAGAGCGCAACGCCCGGATGCTCGAGCACCACGGTGCCGCCCTGCGGCTCGCGCGTGCCGCCGATGCCGGGACGGCCGTCGCCTCGATCCTTGCCGATCCCGCGCGACTGCGGTCGATGCGCGCCGCCTGCGGAGCCATCGGACGCCCGCGCGCCGCGTTCGACGTGGCGCGCCGCATCGCGGAGACCGCCGCCACGGTCGTGGCAGGGCCGGGCTCGCGGCCAGGCTGGCGACGTTCGCCCTTCTGAGGCCGCCCGTTCAGATCACCGAGTCATGCGTCGGCACGTTGTGCGCCGGCGCGGTGTTCAGCTGCACCAGGCGCTCGCCCTGCACCTGCCGCGCCGACTGCGGGTCCACGTAGTCGCTGTGGCAGGAGGCCTTCCCCTCGTCGGCACCCACGGCTTGGCGGGTCTTCGATGCCAGGCGGTGGATCTCCTCGGGCGACAGCACGCCCCGACGCTCCAGGATCTCCTGCTGCTCGGGGGTCAGCGCGGCGCTGCGCACCGGGCGGTCGCGGCGGTACTCGTCGGCCTTGCCGCTGGCGAACTCCTGGATCTCCTTCGAGATGCGCACGCTGCACCAGTCATGGCCGCACATCGCGCAGAAGTCCGTGTCGACGTCGAGGTCCTCGTCGTGGTAGGCGCGCGCGGTGTCGGGGTCGAAGGAGAGCTCGAAGTGCTTCTCCCAGTTGAGGGCGGCGCGCGCCTTGGTGAGCTCGTCGTCGCGGTCGCGCGCGCCGGGGATGCCGAGCGCCACGTCGGCCGCATGCGCGGCGATCTTGTAGGCGATGCACCCCTGCTTCACGTCGTCCTTCTTCGGCAGCCCCAGGTGCTCCTTCGGGGTCACGTAGCAGAGCATGCTCGCGCCGTGGTAGCCGGCGGCGGTGGCGCCGATGCAGCTGGTGATGTGGTCGTAGCCCGGGAAGATGTCGGTCACCAGCGGGCCCAGCACGTAGAAGGGCGCACCGTGGCAGAGTCGCCGCTGGAGCTTCATGTTGAACTCGATCTGGTCGAAGGGCACGTGGCCGGGGCCCTCCACCATCACCTGCACGCCCATCCGCCAGGCGCGCTCGGTCAGCTCCCCGAGCGTCGACAGCTCGGCCAGCTGCGCGCGGTCCGTGGCGTCCGCCAGGCCGCCGGGGCGCAGCCCGTCGCCGATCGAGAACGTGACGTCCCAGCGGCGCATCACCTCGCAGATCCGCTCCCACGACTCGTACATCGGGTTCTGGCGGTTGTGCACCAGCATCCACTTGGCGAGCAGGCTGCCGCCGCGGCTGACGATGCCGATCAGGCGCTCCTTGATGAGCGGCAGGTGCTCCCGCAGCACGCCGGCGTGGATCGTGAAGTAGTCGACGCCCTGGCGCGCCTGGTGCTCGAGCGTCTCCAGGATGATGCGCTCGTCGAGGTCCTCGATCTTCCGGCCGATGATCATCGAGTAGATGGGCACGGTGCCGATGGGCACCGTCGCGTTGCGGCAGATCGCATCGCGGCACTCGTCCAGGTTCCCGCCGGTCGACAGGTCCATCACCGTGTCGGCGCCCCACCGCTCGGCCCAGCGCAGCTTCTCGACCTCCTCATCGGTGCCGCTCGAGACGGGCGAGGCGCCCATGTTGGCGTTGACCTTGGTCTTGGCCGCGCGCCCGATCGCCATCGGGTCGAGGCGGTGCCCCAGATGGACGATGTTCGCCGGGATCACCATGCGTCCGGCGGCCACCTCGTCGCGCACCTGCTCGGGCGAGAGATGCGCCTCGCGCTCGGCCACCCGGCGCATCTGCGCGGTCACGGTGCCGAGCCGCGCGTGCTCGAGCTGCGTGACGGGCGCGAAGGCCTTCGGAAAGATGACGCGCCGCCACTGGCCGCGGGCATCGGAAAACTCGACGACCGCGAAGGCATCGCCGCAGCAGTTGGCGCACGCCGGCCCCTCGGGGGCCGTGGCCAGGGTGACGGTCGACCAGCCCGCGGGGAGAAAGTCCCACGCGGTGCGGTCGCTTGGCGCCGGCATGCCCGGGGTGTCCGGTGAACTGAAGGCCAGCGGCCCCCCGACGTCCGCGCGCCGGGCGAAGCTGCCGGGAGACGTCCCTTGGCCGAGAGTCGAGGGGTTGGCGGCGCCGTGGAGCGGAAGCGTGTGGGCTGACATGGGGGAATCCGAGAAGAGAAGTCTAGGTATTCGGTCCGATACACTCCTGCTTTCGGGTTCGCTTGGTTCCGGGGTCTTCCGGGTTTCCGAGGGCTCGACCTGCCGCCCGCCATGCGGGCGGACGTCCAGGTCGGGGTCGCCTCCCCTGAACGCCCCCCCCGAATGTTCCGAAGCCCGCCGCGCTTCTCCGACCCCGCCCTTCCGCCGCTCGACGAGGCCGACCGCCGGCTGATCGACCTCCTCATGGCGGATGGACGCGCCTCGGGGCGCGATCTGGCGCAGCGCTCGGGCATCTCGGAGGCCAACGTCAGCCGTCGGCTTGCGCGGCTCATCGAAGAAAGATCGATCCGGATCGCCGCATTCGTGCCGCCCGAGCTGCTCGGGTTCGACGCGGGGTTCGTGGCGTACGTGAAGCTGCGCGGCGACGGCGACGCGCTTGCGCAGGCGCTGCTGGCGCGGCCGGAAGTCGTGTGGATCTCGACGTCCTACGGCGCGTGGGACATGCTGGTCTACATCGTGGCCAAGAGCCTGAGCGATGCATCTCGCCTCGTGGACGAGGCGGTGCTCTCGCACCCGGCCGTGCACCACATCGAGTCCCGGGCCGTGGTCCGCTTCGAGGACCCCTGGCACGGGATCACCGCCGAGCAGACCGCGGATGCCGCGCGCGCGATCGATGACACCGACCGGATGATCATCCGCCAGGTGCAGCATGACGGAAGGCTGAGCTTCACCGACATCGCGAACAACACGGGCATCTCGGCCACCAGCGCCGCCGACCGGTTCCGCCGCCTCGTGGCCGACGGCATCGTCCGGATCGTGACGATTCCCGATCCGTCGCGCGTCGGCCTGGGTCTCTCGGCCATCGGCACCGCGCGGGTGGGCCGGGCGGTGCGCGAGGTCATCGCCGACCTCGCGCGCATCGAGGGCATCGGGTTCTTCACCATCCTCACGGGTTCGCACCAGGTCGGATTCGAGGTCGGTGCACGCGACGAAGCGCACCTCGACGCGATCCGTGACTCGGTCCTCGCGGTCCAGGGCGTGCAGGACCTGACGTTCTCGATCCACCGCAAGGTCTACCGGCAGTCATTCGCCTGGGGCGCGGCGAACGGCCCCTGACCGCCGCGGCGCACGCGCGCTATCGTCCGGGCATGGACCCCTGCTCGACCTGCCGGGACGCGCACGCCTGGCTCCGCTGGCTCACCGGACGCACCCTGGACGCATGTGCGGCGCTCTCGCCCGAGGAACTGCGCCGCGAGTTCCCGATCGGGATCGGGAGCATCCACGGCACGCTCGTGCACCTGGCCGGCGCGGAACGCGTCTGGATCGCGGTGCTGGAGAACGACGACGCCGGCGTGGTGATGCCGCAGTCGGCGGCGCTGCCGGACATCGCCTCGATCCGCGCGCACCTCTTCGCCTCGCGCATGCGCTGGGACGCGTACTTCGCGCGCCTCACGCCGGCGGAACTGGGCCGGGTCGTCGAGCGCCACCGTGACGGCAAGGTCTTCCGGCAGACCGCCGGCGACGCCATCATGCAGGTGCCGACGCACGCGCTCTACCACAACGCGCAGATCTCGTTCATGTTCCGCTCGATGGGGCACTCGCTGCCCGATTCGTCGTGGATCGCCTGGGGCCGGGACCGGCTGACAAGCGCCTCGTGAGCGCGTGCCCGCACGGCATCGGGCTCGACGACGTCCGCGCCGCGGCCGAGCGCATCGCGCCGCACGTGCGGCGCACGCCGGCGCTCGGGTCGGCGGCGCTGTCGGAACTCGCCGGGCGCACGGTGATCGCGAAGTGCGAGACCATGCAGCGCACCGGAAGCTTCAAGATCCGGGGCGCGACCAACGCGGTCCGGCTGCTCGGCGAGGCGGAGGCCCGCCGGGGCGTGGTGACGCACAGCTCGGGAAACCACGCGCTGGCGCTCGCCACCGCCGCACGCGTGCGCGGCATCCCGGCGCACGTGGTCATGCCGGTCGATGCCTCGGAGGTCAAGCGCCGCGCGGTGCTCGCCGCGGGAGCCACGGTGCACGGATGCGGCCCGACCGCGGCGGAACGCGCGGCCGCATGCGACGCCGTCGCGCGCGAGACGGGCGCGTCCATCGTGCCGCCCTACGACCATCCGCACGTCATCGCCGGCCAGGGCACGGTCGGACTGGAGATCGCCGAGCAGGTGTCGGAGGCGGCGACGGTCGTGGTCCCGGTCGGCGGCGGCGGGCTGATCGGCGGCATCTCCGTGGCGCTGCGGACCCTTCGCCCGGGCATCCGGATCGTCGGGGCGGAACCGGCCCTCGCCGACGACGCGGCCGAATCCCGGCGCACGGGGCGCATTGCGCCCCAGCGCCCGCCGGTGTCGATCGCCGACGGCCTGCGCGCGCCGCTCGGCTCGCTCACGTTCCCGCTGGTGCGCGACCTGGTGGACGACATCGTGGTGGTCGACGAAGGCGCCATCGTCGACGCGATGCGATTTGCCTTCGAGCAGGCCGCGCTCGTCGTCGAGCCGAGCGCGGCGGTCGGCCTGGCGGCACTCGCGTCGGGCCGGTGCGGCGGCGACGCATCGCGCGCCGCCGTCGTCGTCCTCTGCGGCGCGAACGTCGACCTCGAGCGGCTTCCCTGGCTGGCGACGTCCCGCTGAGCCGCCCCCGGCGGGCGCCCTGGATCAGCCCCACTGGCCGAGGAGGTGCCCGAGATCGTTGCCGTCGACCAGGCCGTCGAGGTTGAGGTCGGCGATGCCGGGCAATCCCCAGCCCGACAGCAGCAGTCCCAGGTCGTCGCCGTTCACCGCGCCATCGCCGTTGAAGTCGGCCGGCCGCGGGATGCGGGGCCCCACGGCGGAAATCGTGATCGAGGAGTTGGTCGTCGACGAGCCCTCGGAGAACGTTCCCGAGAGGAGCAGGTTCGCGGTCGAGCCCGGCGGCAGGATGGTCGGCAGGCCGAAGGGCTGGTCGACGACCGGCGGCGGCGGCGGGACCGGCGACGACTCGTTCGTGGTGGCCTGCGCCGACACCGTCGCCTGGAGGCCGGCCACCGAGATCGTCCCGGCGAGCGCGAGGACACCCGGGCTCGCCGAGGCGAAGGGCTGGCCCGCCGCCGACCCGGCGACGGAGATGGTGACCGGAACCGGGACCGTGAACGC
>JBEITQ010000032.1:0-11938 GCA_040374835.1 Phycisphaeraceae bacterium
AGGACGAGCCACGACCCCAGCCCGTCCGGGCCGATGAGGAGCGTGTGCTTGCCGATGCGGCCGAGCCCCGCGCGCTCGGCGTGCTCGCGCTCCAGGATCGGCGCGGTGTCGACGCAGGTCCGGAACCGCTCGCCCGGGTGCACGGCCGAGAGCTCAGACGACAGCGACTCGAGGCGCGCGCGGACCACCGTGTGGTAGTCCTCGCCGCGCGCGTAGCGCGCGATGCGGCCATGGCCCGGGACGCGCGCGTCCGGCCGCCCGTCGGCGTAGCGGTCCGCGACGCAGAGCACGCTGCGCGCCCCCGGCACCAGCGCGCGCGGATCGAGCCGCCGCTCGACCGCCTCGGCCAGGTACTGCATGCCGCCGTGGCGCGCCTGGGCGATCCAAGCGCGGAACTCGTCGGCGCGGTCGCTTGCGCGCGCCTCGGCGATGCCGGCAAGCGCGAATCCGTGCTCTGCGCACCGGCCAAGCACCGCCTGCGACCGTTCCGCCGGATCCCCGGACGAGAGGCCGCCGGCGGGCGCGGTCACCGACCCGCCCCCAGGAAGCGGGCGAGCCGGCCGGGCGCAAGGTCCGGCACCAGCAGGCGCCGGCCGAGGATCGCGCCCGCCGCGAGGTAGCCCGAGCGCACCGCGCCTTCCATCGTGGCGGGCCATCCGGTGCGGGTCCAGTCGCCCGCGAGGTACAGGTTCCGCACGCCGCCGTCGCGTTCCGTGCCGTCGGCCATCGCGCGCGGGCGGATCGCCTCGAAGCCCGGCGTCACCGCAAACGTCGCGCGCTTCTCCTTGACGCTGCGCACCGACGACGGCTCGACGCCGCGCGCGGCAGGCAGCGCCCAGCGCACGTCGTCCAGGACGCGCGCGGCGATCGCAGCCTCGTCGAGTTCCATCCAGGCGCGCGCGCCGCTGATCACCGCGTGGACGTGCTGCGAGCCGTCCTCGCCGACGCCCTTGTCGAAGAGCCATTGGGTGCCACGGCCCGGGAGGACCAGGTGCGGCACGTCCATCACGCGCGCGGGAAACCGCAGGTGCACGCCGACGATCGGGCTCGACCCCACCTCGCCGAGCCGCGCCAGGCGGCGGTCCGCGCGCACCAGCGCGTCGCCCGCCAGCTTCTCCAGCCGGTCTGCCGGCACGGCGCTCACGGTGACGTCGGCGTCGACCATTCCCTCGTCGGTGACCACGCCCGTCACGCGCCGGCCGTCGAAGGCGAGCGCGCGTGCGCTCACGCCGAGCCGAAGCGTTCCCCCGGCCCCGGCGATCGCCTGCTCCGCCGGGTCGTAGAGCCGCAAGAGGGGCACGGCCGAGAGCCCCATCACCGGCGCGTCGGGGCTGGCGAGGAACCCCTCCTGGAAGACCTGCATGGCGCTGGCCGCGCTCGCCTCGTCGACATCGAGGTTGCAGGCGCTCACCACCACCGGGCTCCAGAAGAGGTGCACCGCGCGCTCGGGCTGCGCGGTCTCGCGCAGGAACTCGGCGAACGTGCGCCCTTCCCAGCGCGCGCGTCCCGAGGTGCCCATCCTCAGCATCCGCCACATGGCGCGGGCGACGGCGCGCTTCTCGGCGAAGCTGAGCAGGCGCATCCGGAGGAAGCTGCCGGTGAAGTGCGCGGGCGCCGGCAGGCGGCCCGGAAGCATGCGGTCGGGCGCGTGCGGCGGGTTGGCCCAGCGCACCACCGGGTGCCACTCGATGGCGCCGTCGACGCCCAGGCGCGCATAGAAGTCGAGCAGGTTCGTGCAGCAGCCCATCAGGACGTGCTGGCAGTTGTCCAGCACCTCGCCGGTGCGCGGGTCGACGAAGCTCGTGGCGCGCCCGCCGAGCTTGCGTCGGGTCTCGATCACCGTCACCCGCACGCCCGCCTCGGCCAGTCGGAGCGCGCACGCGAGGCCCGCGATCCCACCGCCCACCACCGCCGCCGTGCGCGGCCCGCTCACCGCGCGGCCTCCCGGCTTCGCCGCGAGGCGCGCCAGGCGATGAACGCCTTGCGCCAGGACGGCACGCGGACGCGGCGCGGGCCGACCACCGCCGACGGGTTCGCCTGGATGCGCCCGAGGAGCGCCCGGTAGATCTCGGTCATCGCCCAGAGCGTCGGGACGCACGAAGGCGTCACCATGGCGTCGAGCGGCGCGCTCCGCTCGTAGAACTGCGCGGCGCGGTCGCACTGCGCGCGCATGAACTCCTCGCACTGCGGGGCCGGCGACCACCGCCGCAGCATCTCGGGCGTCAGGTCCATGCGCCGGAAGTCCTCGGCCGGCAGGTAGACGCGCCCCTGGTCGAAGTCCTCGCGGTAGTCGCGCAGGATGTTGGTCAGCTGGAACGCGATGCCTCGGTCGACCGCGAGGGCGGGCGCGGCGGGATCGGAGAACCCCCACACGCGGATGCACACCAGCCCCACGGTGCTCGCCACGCGGTAGCAGAACCCGCGCAGGTCGTCCCAGGTCTGGAGGCGCACCGACCCGACGTCCCCGAGCTGGCCGTCGAGCATGTCGTGGAAGTCGCGCGGCGCGAGGTCGTGGTTCGCCGCCACCCAGGCGAGCGCGCGCCACGTCGGGCGGCCGCCCGGGGGGCGCCCGGCGAGCGCCACGTCGGTGTCGTGGCGGAACTGCGCGATGCGGCGGACCCGCTCGTCGTCGGCGATCCCCTCGGCGTCGGCGAGGTCGTCCGCCTCGCGCATCCACGCGTAGATCGCGTACATCGCGCTGCGCTGCGGCTCGGGCGTGAGGCGCAGGCCGTACCAGAAGTTCCGGGCGCGGGTGCGCGTGATGCGCTCGCACTCGGCGATCGCGGGCACGAGCGCGGCGGGCACGCCGGCGTGCGCGGCGCTCATGGCCGCGCTCCCGCGCCCGAGGCGTCCCGTGCCGCACGGCCCGAAGGCGTCCGCGCCCAGCGCGGGGCCTTCACGTCCCACCACGCGCGCATGACGAGCGCAAGCTTCGCGGTGCGCCCGAGCGTCGGGCGGTGAAGGCACGTCTCCAGCCGCCAGTCCTCGATCGCGCGCAGGACGTGCTCGCCGCCCTCGACGAAGAGCCGCACCACCGGCACCGCCTCGTCCGAGAGCGTGGGCAGCAGCGCGCGCCCCTCGGCGAAGAGCCCGTGGCAACGGTCGACGACCGGGCGAACCGCCGCGCGGTACTCGGCGAGGAACTCGGGGTCGGGCGCGTGTCCGGCGCGCGCGGCGAGGCCGAGGCGCCGCTCGAAGTCGGGGACGGCCGCGGTGAACTCGCGCGGGAGGTAGATGCGGTCGCGCTCGAGCAGGTCGCGCTGCACGTCCTGCACGTGGTTCACCACCTGCAGCGCGGTGCAGATGCGGTCGCTCAGCGCCGTGCGGTCCTCGGTCGCCTGCCCGAACAGCGCGAGCACGATCCGCCCGACGGGATCGGCGCTCAGCCGGCAGTAGCCGACGAGCTCCTCCCACGTGTCCCAGCGCGCGCGCACCTGGTCGAGCTCGAAGGCGCGGATCAGGTCGTCGAAGGGCGCGGCGGGGATCGCATGCCGCTCCACCACCGGCCGCAGCGCGACGAACACCGGGTGCCGCGGCGTCCCGGCGTAGCAGGCCTCGAGCTCGCCGCGCCACCACGCGAGCAGCCGCAGCCGTTCCTCGCCCGGCGTGCCCGCCTCGTCACCGAGGTCGTCGGCCCACCGGCAGAAGGCATAGACGGCCGCGAAGTCGCCGCGCAGCCGAGCGGGCACCAGCGCGCTGAGCACGCTGAAGTTCTCGTACTGGCGCCCGGCGAGCGACGCGCACCATGCCGCCGCCGCCGGTTCGTCCATCGGCGGCGGCATGCCGGGCCCCACGCGCTCCGGGCCGAGCTCGCGCAGCTGTTCGGCCACGATCGTCACGGCGGGGGACTCTAGCGCCAACGGGCCGGATGCGCGGGGCGACTACACTCTTCGGCCCGATGAAGCTCATCCTCGCCAACCCCCGCGGGTTCTGCGCCGGCGTCTACATGGCGATCGACGTGGTCGACCAGCTGCTCGACATCTGCCCGGACGAGACGATCTACGTCTACCACGAGATCGTGCACAACCGGCACGTGGTCGATCGCTTCAAGTCGCGGGGCGTGCGCTTCATCGAGGAGCTCTCGGAGGTGCCGGACGGCTCGATCGTGGTCTTCAGCGCGCACGGCGTCAGCCCCGCCCTGCGCGATGAGGCCGCCAAGCGCCGCCTGACGGCGGTCGACGCCACCTGCCCGCTCGTGACGAAGGTGCACAACGAGGCGATCCGCTACGCGAAGGCCGGCTACCAGATCCTCCTCGTCGGCCACGCCGACCACCAGGAGATCATCGGCACGCGCGGCGAGGCCCCCGACTGCACGCAGGTGGTCGAGTGCCCCGAGGACATCCCGGACCTCGTCATCAAGGACCCCAACAAGCTCGTCTACCTGACGCAGACCACGCTCTCCACCGACGACGCCAACGTCATCATCGCCGCGCTCAAGAAGGCCTTCCCGGGCCTGAAGGAGCCCCCGAGCGAGGACATCTGCTACGCGACCACGAACCGCCAGCGCGCGGTGCGGGCGCTCGCGCCCAAGGCGGACCTGGTGCTGGTGGTCGGAAGCCGCAACAGCTCGAACTCCGTGCGCCTCACCGAGATCAGCCAGAACATGGGCACGCCCGCCCGGCTCGTCGACGACCGGAGCGAGCTGCGCAAGGAGTGGTTCGAGGGCATCGGGACCGTGCTCGTCACGGCCGGCGCCAGCGCTCCCGAGGACCTGGTGCAGGAACTGATCCTCGAGCTCGTCCAGACCTACGGCGGCGAGGTGGAGCAGCACGACGTCTACCACGAGGAGGTCGAGTTCGGCCTGCCCGGCACGCTCAAGGAGCTGATGCGCCGCCGGGGCATCGACCCCACCGGCCGGCGCGTCGTGCGCAAGGACGCCGACCAGGCGATGGGCGCATGGCTCGACCGCCACGGGGTCGCGCACCGGACCGTCGACCTCACGGTGAGCGCCGCGAAGTGAGCGCCTCGGCGACCGCGTTCCTCGAGCTCGACGCCGCCGGCCTCGAGTCCTGGTGCGGCGCGCGCGGGATGCCGCGGTTCGCGGCGAAGCAGCTCCTGGAATGGGTCTACGGCAAGGGGACGGTCGACGTCGACCGGATGACCAACCTGTCGAAGGCGCACCGCGACCTCGTGTCGCACGAGATGCGCTTCCTGCAGGGCGAGGAGCTGCGCAGCCTGGAGGCGACCGACGGCACGCGCAAGCTGCTCCTGGGCTGGCCCGCGCCGGGCGTGAAGCTGCCGGTGCTCGGCGTCGCCACCGGGCGCGAGACCGAGTGCGTGATGATCCCGGCCGACGACCGGCGCACCGCCTGCGTGTCCAGCCAGATGGGCTGCCCCGTCGGGTGCCGCTTCTGCGCGTCGGGCCTCGAGGGCGTCGAGGGAAACCTGACCGCGGGGCGCATCGTCGAGCAGGTCTGGCGGCTGGGGCAGCAGCCCGGCGTCGGGCGCATCACGAACGTGGTCTTCATGGGGATGGGCGAGCCGCTCGCCAACTTCGCCGCGGTGACCGACGCGATCCGCACCCTGAACGCGCCCTGGGGCCTCGGGATCGGCGCGCGCCGCATCACCGTCAGCACCGTGGGCCTGCCGGCCGCGATCCGCAAGCTCTGCACCTTCGAGATCCCGGTGACCCTCGCCCTCAGCCTGCACGCCCCGAACGACGAGCTGCGCCGGAAGATCATCCCCTGGGCCGAGTACTCGACCGTCGCCGAGCTCCTCGACGCCTGCCAGGAGTGGTTCCGCAAGACCGGCCGCGAGATCACGCTCGAGTACATCCTGCTCGGCGGATTCAACGACCGCCGCGAGCACGCCGAGGAGCTCGCGCGCGTGGCGCGCACCATCCGCGCCAACGTCAACCTGATCCGCTACAACGAGGTCGAGGGCCTGCCCTTCGAGCGCCCGGGCGACGACGACGTGCTCGCGTTCCAGTCGGTGCTGCGCGAGGCGGGCGTCAACACCCACATCCGCGCCAGCCGCGGCCGCGACATCAAGGCCGCCTGCGGCCAGCTGCGCCACGAGGCGATGCGCGGCGCGTGAGGCGCCTCAGCCCGCGGCCATCGACTCGAGCTCGGCGGCGGGCATCTCGCGAAGGCGGTGCTCGGACGCCAGCGCGTGGAGCCGCCGGATCTCGCCCACCCAGTGGTCCCGGCGGCCGGGCTCGGCGAGCGCGCGCTCGAAGACCGCGAGCGCCGCGGCGCGGAACCGGCGCTCGCCGGGCTGGCCGCGCAGCTCGTTGGGCACGATCCTCCACAGGATGAGGGCCAGCTGCGCGGGCCAGTCGCTCGAGCGCAGGTCCAGCCGCCACTTCGTCCGGCCGAGCACCACCTCGATGCGGTTCAGGTATCGCCTCGACATCTGGTCGCCGCGCAGCTCGCGCACGCCGAGGCGCTCGCGGATGCGGCGGGCCTGCCCGACGCTCGCCTGGATCGCGGCCACGTAGAGCGCGTCGCGCACCAGGATCGCCTCGGCCAGGGGCAGCAGGCCGCAGGTGCACAGCGCGCGCTCCGGGTCGGCGTCCCCGGCCGCGTACAGGTCGCGCACGAGCCCCACGTACCACCGCAGGTGCCGTACCCCGCCCCACGCGACGCACCGCGCCGCGGCGGCCACGAAGTCGCGCAGCGCCTGGCGCCCGTCGTTCGTGGCGTAGAGGGCCGGCATCGCGTCGATCGTCTCGCGCACCAGCTCGCGGAACTGCCGCGCGCGCCGGCGTCCGCCGTGGCGCGAGGCCTCGAGCTCGAGCGCGGTGCGGCGCACGAGCCGACCCAGGCTCTCGCCCCGGCGCGCGTCGACCTGCGCGGTCTCCAGTCCCTCGGCCAGGCGCCGGCCGAAGGTGAACGCCTCGAGCGACCGGCCGAAGCCGCGCGACTCCAGGCGGCGCATCGCGGCTTCCATCGCCTCGACGGAGACCGGCACGAACCCGCGCTGGAACGCCGCGCCGAGCGCGACGAGGTCCGCGACGCGGTCCGTGAGGAACTCGCGCCGCGCCGTGCCGGCGATGTCGGCGAGGAGCGCGCCTTCCGAGCGCGTCGCCATCGGCAGCGCGCGCGGCAGCAGGTCGACCGCGGCGGCGAGCTCGGTCACCACCTGGTCCTCGAAGGCGCCGAGGTTCGCGACGACCGACGTCTTGTCGGGTGCCGCCACGCGCAGGTACGGGTCGGGCCCGATCGCGCGCAGCGTCTCGACCGGGTCGAAGCCGATCAGGAGGTCGGCCTCGCCGTAGGGGCACTGGGTGGCGTAGATGCGCGCCTCGGCGCTGCGGTCCTCGCTCGTGAAGAGCACCTGGCCCCACGCGCGGCGGCCGGGGCCGACCGGCGTCGGGTGGTAGATCGACTGCACGCGGTAGCCCATCGCGCGCCCCGCCTCGCACAGGGCGATGGTCGCGAGGCCCGGCGGCTCGTCGCGGAAGCCGGCGAGGTGGCAGCGCCAGCTGCCCTCCCGGCCGTGGATCGGGCGGGGCGGCTTGAGGCGCGCGTCGTCCTCGCGCAGGACCGGCGGCGGGCGGGTGCGCACCACCTCGACCTGCTCCAGGAGCGCGCGCACCTCGATGCGCACCGGCAGGCCGTCGCCCGCCGGGAACGTCTCGCGCACGAACTCGGTGCGCAGCGGGTCGAGCCCGCGCTCGAGCCCGCGCTCCATCAGCTCGGCCTTCGGGATCGGGCGGACGTCGCAGCCGGTGTCGGCCGGCCACACCAGGCGCTGGCTCGGGGTGAACCCCAGGCGGTCGGCCTCGGCCACCGACGCCTCGAGCTGCCGGATGTCCCGCCGCGCGGGCGGGCCGTCGTGCGCCACCACGACGCCGACCCCGTCGAGCCGCGCGGCCTGCGCCACCGCCGCCACCAGCGCGGGCCGGTCGTTCAGGTCGCAGTGCAGCACGTGCAGCCGCGGCGCGGCGCGCAGCGGCACGGCCGCGTTCGCCAGCCGCTCCACGTCGACCACGTCGCTGCCGCCGAGGTCCGCCACCACGAAGAGGGTGGGCTGCGGGTCGATCGCCGCCTGGCGGATCGCCGCGGGGCCCTCGACCGCGAACCGGCGGCGGTCCCAGAGCTCGACCTCGGTCACGATGTCGGCCTGCGGCGGCCCGGCGCCCTCGAGCGCCAGCGCGCGGGTCGGCGCGTCGGGCGCATCGGGGTCGACGCGCGCCACCTCGGCGGCGGCCTCGGGCAGCACCAGGCGGATCGAGTCGAGCGCGCCCATCGGGCCGAGCCCGAAGCTGCGCCGCGGCACGGGCAGCGACTCGAGCGTGGGCGCCGGCGCGGCCAGCCGGGGCGAGTGCTCGAGGCCGCTGCGCACCAGGCGGAAGAGGTGCATCGCCTTGCGCAGCAGGATCGAGGTGCGCACGGCGTCGTTGATGTCGAGGCGCACGTCCTCGCCGTCGCGCGGCGGAAGGCGGTCCCACCAGAGGCGCGCGGGCCGCTCCCCTCGGGCGCGCAGGCCCTCCGCGACGGCGAGCACGGCCGGCGCCACCGACCCCGGCCGGGGCTCGAGCACCACGGCGTCGTCGCATCGCGTCAGGAACCGCTCGAGGAGCGCGTCGTCCATCGGGTTCGAGCAGCCGAGGTCCAGCACCGGCACGCGTCCCTCGAGCCCGAAGGCGCCGAGGATGTGGTGGATCGCCACGGACGCGGGGCCCACGGCGATGAAGGCGATCGGCTCGCGTTCCCCCGGGCTCGGAAGCGCCGACACGCGGTTCAGCTCCAGGCGCCGCACCACCCGCAGCGGATCGTCGGCATCCTGCACGCGCGCCCCGCGCCGGGCGCGCAGGAGCGCCGCCGCCTGCTCGAGGCGGTCGAGCACGCGGTTGGCGCGCAGCGTCGGCGAGTCGACCGAGCGCAGGACCGCGGCATGCACCACGATCGCCGCCATGCGCGGGCCGGCGTTGGCGAGCCGGAATGCATGCTCGATGCCGTCGCGCAGGCGCTCGATCGAGTCCGGCGCCACGACGGGGATCCCCAGCGACCGTGCCGCCTCCCAGGGCGACGCGAGCCGCACCAGGTAGGGGTTGTCCTCGATCAGGAACACCACGCCGCCCGCGAGCGACCCGGGGTCGTCGAGCGACCGCCGCGCGACGCTCGTGGCCATCGACAGCTGCTCGTTGGGCACCAGCGCGAGCACGCGCTTGCCCTCGCCCGCCGCACGCACCGCCAGGCTCACCGCGCGCGCGGCGTCGACCGAGTCGGTCACGGTCATCTGGTGCTGCTCGAGCGCGCGCGCCGCCGCGGGGTCCGACCGCAGCGCGAACACCGGCTCGAACGGCACCTGCCTCGGCGCGACGATCGCGTCGACCGCCAACTCGCTCTCGAGCGCTCCCTTCACGATCGCCTGGTGCGCCGTGAGGAGCGCGGTGCCTTCCGCGCGCAGGAGCGGCGGGTTCCACTGGCCGGGGAGGATCGACGGGGACGCGGTCACCGCGGTGCGCCCCCCGGCGTGGCCGTGCGAGCGTCCCATCCCGGGGCAAGCCGGCCCTCGAGCAGCGCCTCGATCGCCACCGCCACGCCGTCCTCGTCGTGCGCGGCGGTGTGCGCGGTCGCGACGTCCGCGATGCGCGGGTCGGCGTTCGCCATGGCGACGCCGATCGCGGCGCTGCGCACGAGCGACAGGTCGTTCAGGCCGTCGCCGAGCGCGACGATCGGCAGGCCCGGGATCCCGAGCCGCCGCGCGGCCTCGCAGGCCATGTCCCACTTGTCCGCGCGCGGCGAGAACACCTCGAGCATGTGCGTGCGCGAGCCGATCGCCTCCTCGGCGGTGAGCGCGCTCCAGTGCCGCACGGCAAGGCGCGTCCCCCAGCGTGCCTCGATGTCGCGCGCCACCGGGGCGATGCCGTCGTCGATCCCGATCGTCCCGACCCGCAGGACCGCGCCCTCGAGGTGCGCGAGCGCATCCCCGGGCGCGGCCTCCCAGTCGCGGCTCGAGATGGGGTGCTCCGCAAGCCACCACCGCGTCGCGGCATCGAGCTCGGCGGTCCCGACGAAGAAGTAGTCGTGGCCGGCGCGGTCGGGGTCGACCAGCACGTGTGCGCGGTGTCCGTGGGCGATGATCGCGTGCGCCAAGCCGAGCGCATCGCGTGCGTCGACCGTCATGGTCGCGATCGTGCGGCCGGACCCGGCCTCGTGGAGGGACGCGCCGCCCGCGCCGATGAAGAGCGCGTCCTCGGCGACGCAGTCGGTGGCCCGGTGGCTCTCGCGCCAGGTGCGGCCGGTGGCGATCGCCACGTGCCAGCCCGCGGCGCGGGCGGCGGCGAGCGCCGCGCGGTTGCGCGGGCTGACGCGCCCCCGCCGGTCGAGCAGGGTCCCGTCGAGGTCCGTGACGATGAGTCCCGCCATCGCTGCGCGCCGGAGGATAGGCGCATGCGGATACACTCCGCCCTTCCATGAGCCAGATCGACCGCCGACTCCAGAACGTCCAGCAGGCCGACCTCTCGGAGAGCCGCGTCAACGACGACTTCGTGCTGTGGCTGAAGACCTGGGGGCAGAACATCCTGCTCGTGGTGCTGGCCGTCGCGGCGCTGGCCATGGGCTGGCACTGGTGGCAGCAGCGCCAGGAGCGCGCGGTGGACGCGGCCTGGGTGGAGCTCGCGAACGCCCGCCTGCCGGCCGCCCTGCGCGAGGTCGCCGCCCGCAACGAGGGCAACGGCGCCATCAGCGCCATCGCGGAACTGCGCGCCGCCGACGCCTACCTCGGCTCGATCGTCTCCAACCAGCGCTTCGACCGCGAGCCGGGCGCGGCGGATGCCGCGGTCACCCCCGAGCTGCGCGCCGAGTGGCTCAAGGAAGCCGACGCGCTGCTCGCGAAGGTCCAGGCCCGCACGTCGGCCGCGCCGGGCACCGGGCAGCTCGGGCTGCTGGTCTCCGCGCTCTTCGGCCGCGCCGCCGTCGCCGAGGACCAGGGCGACCTCGCCGCCGCCGAGGGCTTCCTCAAGGAGATCCAGGCGCGCACCAAGGACACCGACTTCTCGAGCGCCGCCGACGTCGCGATGCGCCGCATCGACTCGCTGCGCATGGTGACGGGGACGATCACGATGCCGGCCAAGCCGGTCGTCGCGGCCCCGCCCGCGATGCCCGGCCTCGCGCCCATGGCGCCTTCCGCCCCGGAGGCCGCGCCTGCCGACCCGAACGCCGAGATCCTGCGCCAGCTGCAGGGCGGCAGCGCCCCGGCGCCGGCCGCACCCGCGGCGCCCGCCGGCGCCACCCCGTGAGCGAATCCGCCGGGCCGGAGGACGGCGAGGAGGTCGTCGGGACCGACCCGGCCGAGCTCTTCGACCGCTACGAACGCCAGCGCGAGGCCGACGACGAGGCGCCGATCACGGCGCACTTCGAGGTGCTTCGCAGCCAGGACACGCGGCTCGACCGCTTCCTCGCCCGTCGCGTGCCGTTCCTCAGCCGCACGCAGCTGCAGCGGCTCATCGAGGAGGACGCGGTCACGGTCAACGGCCGCGTGCCGAAGGCGAGCACCCGCCTGCGCCGGGGCGACACGGTGGTCGCCACCCTTCCCCCGCCGCCCTCGAACGCGATCGATGCCGAGGAAATCCCGATCCACGTCCTCCACGAGGACGACCACCTGATCGTGATCAGCAAGCAGCCCGACCTCATCGTGCACCCGGCGCGTGCGCACAAGTCGGGCACGCTGATCAACGCCCTGTCGTGGCACTTCCTGCACCGCTCGGGCGGCACGCTCAGCTCGGTCGGCGAGGAGATCGCGCGTCCCGGCGTCGTGCACCGACTCGACAAGCACACCTCCGGCGTCATGGTGTGCGCCAAGAGCGACGTGGCGCACTGGCGCCTCGCGAAGCAGTTCGAGCTCAGGCGCACGGAGAAGCGCTACGTGTGCCTCGTGCACGGCGAGGTCGAGCCCGAGGCCGACCTGATCGACCTGCCCCTCGGCAAGCACCCCACCATCCGCGAGAAGTACGCCGTCCGCCACGACGAGCACGGCAAGCCCAGCC
>JBEITQ010000219.1:0-3122 GCA_040374835.1 Phycisphaeraceae bacterium
GCGGCGGCGGCGGCGGCGGCTACGGCGGCGGCGGCGGCGGCGGCTACGGCGGCGGTGGCGGTGGCCAGCGTCGTGAGCGTGGCGACCGTCGTTCGGACCGCGACAGCGACTGGTGATCCACGCCGGCGACCCGTTCGCGATCCTCGGGCTGGAGCGTCGTTTCGACCTTCCTGTCCCGGAGATTGCCGCGGCCTACCTGCGCACCGTCTCGCGCCTGCACCCTGACCGGGCGCGCGATGCGGTGGAGCGGGACGAGATGGTGCGTGCGTCGGCTGCGGCCGGCGAGGCGCGCCAGCGCCTGATGGACGAATCCTCCCGCGCCGAGGTGCGCCGTGAGCACCTCGGCGCGCGTCATTTGATGCGCGCCTCGCCGTCGCCGGCGTTCCTGATGGAGACGCTGGAACTGCGCGACGCGATCGAGGAGGCGCTTGCCTCGGGCGAGCCGGAGGCGCGCGATGCGGCCTCGCGGACCGTCGTGGCGCTGCGGGACCAGGCGCGCGCGGACCTCGCTTCCGGGCTGGCGTCCGCGATGCCCGGGCAGGGCGCCGGGGATGCCGCGGCACGCGCGGCGGATGCCTGGGTGCGGCTTCGCTACCTGGACCGCATGCGGGCGCGGCTTGCCGGCGACGCCTGAGCCTGCCGGAAGGCATGGGCCCTCCGGCTATACTCGTCGATCCGATGGGGCCAGTAGCTCAGCTGGCTAGAGCACACCCCTGATAAGGGTGAGGTCGAAGGTTCGAGTCCTTTCTGGCCCATTGGCCGCGCGGCGCTCCCGGCCCCGGGGCGCCGCGCGGCGGTTCCGGCGGCGGACGTCGCCCTATCATTTGCCCCCCGCGTCGCGCCCGGCAGCGCGCGCCGCGATCCCGAACCAGCCGCTGCCGACCACGGAGACATGCCAGTGCGACGCGCCAAGATCTCGATCATCGGAGCCGGAAACGTCGGAGCCACCTGCGCCCACTGGGCCGCCGCCAAGGAGCTCGGCGACATCGTGCTGGTCGACATCCCCGACCGCGTCGGCGTGGCGCAGGGCAAGGCCCTCGACCTGGCCCAGTGCGGCCCGATCGAGCGCTTCGACGCGAACATCGTCGGCACCTCGGACTACAAGGACACCGCGGGCTCGGACGTGGTGGTGATCACCGCCGGCATGCCGCGCAAGCCCGGCATGAGCCGCGACGACCTGATCGGCGTCAACGTCAAGATCGTCAAGGACGTCACCGAGCAGGTGGCCAAGCACTCCCCGAACGCGATCCTCATCGTGGTCAGCAACCCGCTCGACGCGATGGTCTACACCGCGTGGAAGGTGTCGGGCTTCCCGACGCACCGCATCCTGGGGCAGGCCGGCGCCCTCGACGTCGCGCGCTTCCGCACCTTCCTCGCCATGAAGCTCGGCTGCTCGATCGAGGACATCACCTCGCTCCTCCTCGGCGGCCACGGCGACGACATGGTGCCGCTGCCCCGCTTCACGAGCGTGGCGGGCATCCCGATCGACCAGCTGCTCTCGCAGGCCGACATCTCCGAGTGCGTCGAGCGCGCCAAGGTGGGCGGCGGCGAGATCGTGAAGCTGATGGGCACCAGCGCCTACTACGCGCCGGCCTCGGGCTCCATCCAGATGGTGGAGGCGATCGTCAAGGACAAGAAGCGGATCATCCCCTCCGCCGCATACTGCGAGGACGAGTACGGCGTTGCCCCCGGCCAGAAGGGCAAGGGCTACTTCGTGGGCGTGCCCGTGGTGCTCGGCGCCAAGGGCATGGAGAAGGTCGTCCCGATCAAGATGACCCCCGAGGAGTCCAAGCTCATGGCCGAGAGCGTCAGCCACGTGAAGGACCTCGTGTCCACCGTGCAGAAGATGTTCCCCGAGCTGGCCTGAGCCGGCCCCGGGCCGGTCCGCCCATTCCGCCGCCCGCCGGCGCCGCAGGCTTCTGCAGCGCCGGCGGGCGGCGTGCCGATTGGGAATGGATGCGCGGCTTCCGAGCCTCGGTGCTCTTCGATCCCGGTTGGCTGTTCGTGGTGGCGGGCCTGGTGCTCGTCGCCTCGGCGGCCCTGGTGCCGGCCACCTACGACCTCTGGGTGATGCGCACCCAGCTGAAGCACCTGGAGGCCCAGGAGCTGGAGAACGACCGGCGCCTGGCGGCCTATTCGCGCTTCGTGAACGACCTCGACCGGGTGGATCCGCAGCTGGTGCGGCGCCTTGCCGCGTCGCAGCTGAACCTCGTGCCCGAGGGCGAGCGCCCGATGATCGTCGCCTCGACCGTCGAGCGGACGCCCGCGGAGTGGGTGGAGGCAAGCGTCGCGCCGGTGCGCGCGGCGACGGTTCCCTTCCCGGATTCGCTCCTGAGCCGCCTGACGCTCGGGCGCAAGTCGCTCTGGATCGGCGGGGCGGGGGTCATGTGCATCTTCCTCGGGCTGCTCTCGGCACCCATCCGCATGCGCATGCCGCACGCCCCGTCGCTCGACGAGGCGGGTGCCGCCGCGGCGCGGTTGCTGGGCGCCGGCGCGCCGGCGTTCGCGATGGCGGGCGCCGCCGCGGGGACGCCGGGCGACGACAGCGCGCCCAGCGCGACGCCTGGCGTGCGCCTTGGGTTCGACCACCCGCACGAGCGCGACGACGTCGCGCACGGCGCGGACTGACCATCGGAAAAATGGCGGCGTCCCGGGGAGCCGGGTCCGCGCGCCCGTAGGGTGCGGTCGTGGCACGGGCACCCGCGGAGATCCCTGAGGCGATGCTGCGGCTGGCCCTCTGCGCAGGGGTCGGGCCCGCGTTCCTGCACGAGGCGGCGGCGTCGTTCGGCGGCTGGGAGGCGGTGGCGTCGGCGGGTGCCGAGGAACTGGCGCGGGTGCCCGGGGTCGGGGCGGCGCGGGCCGCGGCGATCCGCAGGCAGCTCGACGCGGTGGATGCCGACGGCGAGCGCGCCGCGATGGAGCGCGCGGGGGTGAGGGCGGTGCTTGCCGGCGATGCCGACTATCCGCGCCTCATGGAGATGCTGCCGCGCATGCCGCCCATCCTCTGGGTGCGCGGCGACCTCGGGGCGCTCGCGGCGGATTCGGTCGGCATCGTGGGCGCGCGCCGCGCCACGGCGTACGGGCGCGCGCAGGCGGGTCGGTTCGCCGCGGCGGCCGCGGCC
>JBEITQ010000125.1:0-6108 GCA_040374835.1 Phycisphaeraceae bacterium
AGGTCCCGCCGGATCTCCTGGAAGTTGTAGATCTCGCCGTTGAAGGCGATCGTGCATCCCGTCTCGGCGTCGTGCATCGGCTGCGCACCGCCCTCGGAGAGATCGATGATCGCGAGGCGCCGGTGCCCCAGTCCCACGGTGCCGTCCGCGGAGACCCACGAGCCGCAGCCGTCGGGGCCGCGCGGGACCATCGCGTCGCGCATGCGGTCGAGCTCGGCGGCGTCGACGCGCGGCGCGCTTGGCCCCAGGGCGATGATGCCGGCGATGCCGCACATGAGTTCGCGCAGGATAGGTCGCGGTCCGCGCGCCATGAGCCGTGCGTCGATCTCCTTCCGGGTCGTCCGCTTTGGGGTACACCTCTCCCCATGACCTTCGCGTCCGTGGCGCTCGTGGCGCAGGATGCCGCGGCCGCCGCATCGGCCGGGGCGGCGAAGCCGCTCTTCGTCGAGGGTCGCGGCGCGATCGCCCTCGCGCTCCTCGTGGTCTCCACCGCCATCGTCGGTGGCATCCTCTGGGCCCGCTCGGGCGGCCGCGTCACGGTCCGCCGGATGGCGGGGCTCGACGCCGTCGACGAGGCCGTCGGCCGCGCCACCGAGATGGGCCGGCCGGTCCTGTTCGTCCCCGGCATCATGGACATGGACAACATCATGACGGTGGCGGGCGTGACCATCCTCGGTCGCGTGGCCCGCACCGTGGCCGAGTACGACGCCGAGCTCGAGGTGCCCACCTCGCGCTCGATCGTGATGATCTCCGCCCGCGCCGCCGTGCAGTCGGCCTACCTCGCCGCGGGGCGTCCGGAGGGCTACAACCCCGACCGCATCTACTACGTGAGCGACGAGCAGTTCGCCTACGTCGCCGCGACGAGCGGCATGATGGCCCGGCGTCGCCCCGCGGCCTGCTTCTACTTCGGCTGCTTCTTCGCGGAAAGCCTGATCCTCGCCGAGAACGGCAACGCGATCGGCGCCATCCAGATCGCCGGCACCGCCGAGACCGCGCAGCTTCCGTTCTTCGTGGCAGCCTGCGACTACACGCTGATCGGCGAGGAGTTCTTCGCCGCAAGCGCGTACCTCTCGGGCGAGCCCGACCAGCTCGGCACGCTGCTCGGGCAGGACCTGGCGAAGGCGGCGTGCTGGCTGGCGGTGATCGCCGCCGCGGCGGCCGGCACCGTCGCCGCGCTTGTCGGCAACGAACCGTTCGCCGTCGGCGTGGCCGCGCTCCGCCAGGCGATGGGGGGCGGCGGATGAGCCGCTCGGTCGCCGTCCTCATCGCGAGCATCGCCGGCATCACCATGGTGCTGAGCAAGTTCCTGGTGCCGCTCGGCGACGCCGAGGTCAAGGTCGCCGACTGGTTCAACGTGCTGGCGGCGATCGCCTTCGTCCTGGGTGGCGCGAACCTCCTGAAGATGAACCTGCTCGCGATCAGCGCCCGCGGCCCGGGCTGGGGCTACTCGGCCGTGACGCTCGCGGCGTTCCTCGCGACGCTCGGCGTCGGCGTGCTGAAGGTCGGCGTGCCGCCCGCCGCGGCGTTCCCGAACGTTCCGTTCAGCGGCGAGAAGGACGTCGCCGGCAGCGCGCTCTGGTGGCTCTACGAGTACGCGATGAGCCCCATCACCGGCACGCTCTTCGCGATGCTCGCCTTCTACGTGGCGAGCGCCGCCTTCCGCGCCTTCCGGGCGAAGAACGCGGCGGCGATCTTCCTCCTGGCGACGGCGTTCATCGTGCTGCTCGGGCGCACCTACGCCGGCGTGCTGGCCACGTCGTGGATCCCCAACGACAACCCGTGGCTGTCGTGGCTGCGCCTGGAGAACCTGAGCGCCGTCATCATGTCGGTGTTCACGAACGCGGGCACCCGCGCGATGATCATCGGGATCGCCATCGGCGTCGCGGCCACCAGCCTGAAGATCATGCTCGGCCTCGACCGCAGCTACCTCGGGGGGGCGCGATGAACCGCGGCGCGCACGCACCCTCGCTCGCCGACCGCGTCGACCGGATCGACCGTCGCTGGATCTTCCTGGCGATGTTCCTGGCGGTGGCGGTGCCGATCCTGTGGGTGGGCGTCACCGGGCGGACGTTCCCGGAGACCCCGACGCCCGCGGTGCAGGGCGCATTCGACGCGCTCGAGTCTCTGCCCCCGGGATCGAAGGTCGCGATCAGCATGGACTACGACCCGGCCAGCGCCGGCGAGCTGCAGCCGATGGCCACCGCGATCGTGCGCCACTGCGCGATGCGTGGCCATTCGATCTGCGCGATGACGCTGTGGCCGGCGGGCGGACCGATCGTCGAGTCCACCCTCAAGGACGTGCTCGGCGGCCGCCCGGAGTACCGCTACGGCGAGAACTTCGTGAACCTCGGCTTCCAGGCGGGCAACGAAGGCGTCATGAAGCAGGTGAACGCCGACATGTCGGCGGCCTTCCCGACCGACGCCCGGCGCACGCCGCTGGCCGACCTGCCGGTCATGAAGGGGATCCGCCGCATCGCCGACTTCGACCTCCTCGTCTCGGTGAGCGCGGGCTACCCGGGCGCCAAGGAGTGGGTGCAGTTCACGGTCTCGGCCACGCTCACCTCGGGCAAGCCGCTGCGGTTCGTCGCCGGCAGCACCGGCGTCCAGACGCCGCAGCTCATCCCGTACTACCCGACGCAGATGGCCGGGATCCTCGGCGCGATCAAGGGCGCCGCGGAGTACGAGTACCTCGTGAACGAGGCCGTGCGCCGGTCCGACCCTGCGGCGTCGATCCCCGCGCGCTTCCAGGAGGCGCAGCGCCGCATGGCGCCGCAGCTCTTCGGGCACGTCCTGATGATCGCCCTCATCATCCTGGGGAACGCGGTCTTCTTCGCGCGCCGTGCGCGCGGGGTGCAGGCGTGAGCGCGCTTCCCCCCGGCGCCGAGCTCGATCCGGCCGTCGCCCGCCGCGCGACCAGGCTCTGGCTCGTGGTGCTCGCGATCTTCGGCGGCCTGCTGGTCCTTCGATCGGCGATCGGCACCGAGGTCGGCACGGGCGACGCCGCGCGGACGCTGCACGGGTACGGGCTCGTCTTCGTCGAACCCGCGGGCCAGGGCTTCGCGGAGGTGCCCGCGTCCGCCTGGGCCGATGCCGTGGCGAAGGAGCCTGGCCAGGAACGCATCACGCTCAGCGTGCCGCGCACGGCAGGCGTATGGCTGGCGGCCATCCTGACGCTTGCCGTCCTCAGCTTCCTGTGGCGGGACAACCCCGCCTACAAGCTGGCCGAGAGCATCGTGGTGGGCGTGAGCGCCGGGTACGTGATGAGCGTTGCCGTCTGGGACACCCTGGTGCCGAAGCTCGTCGGCGCGCTGGCGCCCGGGTTCACGAAGGCGCACCTGATGCCCGCGCTCGACGTGGCGACGCCCGACTGGTGGGCGCTCGTGCCGCTGGCGCTCGGGTTCCTCCTCCTCTGCCGGCTTGCCGAGCGCACGTCGTGGCTTGGCACGTTCCCGCTCGCCTTCGTGGTGGGCACGTTCTCCGGCTGGAAGTTCGTGCAGTACGTCGAGTCGGACCTCCTGGCGCAGGTGGCGACGATGTTCGACCCGCTCTGGGTGCCCGGGCCGACCGTCGCGGCGACGGTCGGGGGCACGCTGTGCGCCGTGCTCGTGCTGGTGGGCGTGCTCGCGGTGCTCGCCTACTTCTTCTTCTCGCTCGAGCACCGCGGCCCGCTCGGCGGCGCCGCGCGCGTGGGCATCTGGTACCTGATGATCACGTTCGGCGCGAGCTTCGGCTTCACGGTGATGGGCCGCATCGCGCTGCTCGCCGCGCGGTGCGAGTTCCTGTTCGACCGCTGGCTGTGGCTCATCGACCCGGCCGGGAACCACTGACGTGGACGCGCGCCCCGTCATCGGCGTGACCATGGGCGACCCGCTCGGCATCGGGCCCGAGGTGCTGGTCAAGGCCCTCGCCGACCCCGCGGTGCGGCGGCTCGCGAAGTTCGTGGTGTACGGGCGCAACGAGGCGCTGCTCGCCGCGGCGGAACGGTCCCAGGTGCCGCTCGACTGGTTCCGCGTCGACGCCACCAGCGAGCGTGCGCAGGAGGGATCGGTCCTCGCGCCGCTGGTGCTCGACTACACCGCCGAGGGCCTGCTCGACGGCACGCGCCCGGGGCCGACGCGCTTCGGCGGCATCCTGTCGAAGGCGTTCGTCGAGGACGCGATCACGGACGCGATGCGCCCTTCCGGCGACCCCCGCCGCATCGATGCCGTGGTCACCGGGCCGATCTCGAAGGAGAGCTGGGCGCTCGCCGGGTTCAAGTGGCCCGGCCACACCGAGCTGCTGGCCTTCCGCACCAAGGCCAAGCGCCACGCCATGATGTTCGACTCGCCGCGCCTGCGCGTGGCGCTCGCCACCGCGCACCTGCCGCTCATGGACGTGCGCAACGTGCTCACGATCGGCCGCGTCTACGACCCGATCGACCTCGGCCACGAGTTCTGCCGGCAGCTGGGGATCGCCAAGCCCCGCATCGCGGTCTGCGGGCTCAACCCGCACGCCGGCGAGAACGGAATGTTCGGCGACGAGGACGCGCGCATCATCCGCCCCGCGATCGACGCGGCGCGGCGCATCGGAATCGACGCGCACGGGCCCTTCCCCGCGGACACGATCTTCATCCGCGCCGCGGCCGGCGACTGGGACCTGGTCGTCGCGATGTACCACGACCAGGGGCTGATCCCGGTCAAGCTCCTGGGCTGGGACAAGGCGGTGAACGTCACCGTCGGACTGCCGATCGTGAGGACGAGCCCCGACCACGGCACCGCGTTCGACATCGCGGGGCAGGGCAAGGCGAGCGAGGGCAGCATGAAGGCCGCCATCGAGCTCGCGGTGAGGCTCAGCCTCGGGCCGGGGGTTCCCAGCCCGGCGCGGCCATCCTGAAGCCCGCGAACTCGAACGCGGGCGCCACCACGCATCCGACGAGGGTCCAGGCGCCGGTCGAGCGGGCCTGCTGCCACCAGCCGCGCGGCACCGTGAACTGCGGCACGTGGCCGGCGGCAAGATCCGTCCCGAGCGTCACCGTGCGCCGGCCCGTGCCGTCCGGCGCGCAGACCTCGAGCTCCAGCGCGTCGCCGTCATGGAACAGCCAGTGCTCGTCCGCGTCCACGACGTGCCAGCGGCTCGATTGCCCGGCGGCCAGCAGGAACACGATCGACGTGCTCGCCCCGCGCGGCGCATCGGGCGCGCGGAAGGTCTCGCGGAAGAAACCGCCCTCGGGATGGGGAGCCATCCCGAGGGCGGAGACGGTGTCCTGCGCGCTGCGCCGGGCGTCCATCAGCGGATGGTGACGGTGCTGTCGTTTCCGATCAGCTCGTAGGCGACCTCGACCTCGCGCTCGCCGAGGCGGACGCAGCCCATCGACATCTGCTGGCCGATCGACGCCGGGTCGACCGTGCCGTGGATGCCGTAGCCGGTGAACTTCGCCATCTCAGGCGTGGTGCCCTCGAGGCCGATCCAGCGCTCGCCGATCGGGTTCTTCGGGTCGTTGGCCGCGAAGCGCTCGCCTGTGCGCGGGTTGCGCCACTCCGGGTTCACGAGCTTCGAGTTCTTCCGCACGCGGAAGGTGCCGACGGGCGTCGAGTCGTTCTCGCCGAGGCCGCAGGGCATCGAGAGCACCATGACGCGGTCGGCGCCGGTGCCGGCGTACACGTTGAAGCGGAACTCACCCTTCACGACCTCCGCGTGGAACGGCCCGTGCGCGAGCTTCAGGCGCATGTCCGGGCGGATGGCGCGCTCGTTGGGCAGTCCGTTGATGCGCTGGACGAAGCGCCAGTCGACGCCGAGCTTCTCGCGGCTGGCGATGCGCGCGAGGCTGTCGCCGCGCTGCACCACGTAGCTCTGCGCGGCGACGTCGCCGGGGGCGATCGTCGGGGAGAGGAAGATCTGCTGCGCGACCGAGTTGATGCCTGCGTAGGCCTGCGGGCGCTCGGCGGCGGAGAGGTCGCCGCCGTCGAGGAGCCGCGTGAGCTCGGCGCGCGCACGCACGGCGTCCGAGGGCACCATGGCGAGCGCCTGCTGCAGGCGCTGCGCGGGCGTGCCGAGCGTGCCTGCGGGCGTGACGGGCGCGGTGCCGGGGGTGCCGGCGATGCCGGGGACGGCGCTTCCGAGCTTCGAGTC
>JBEITQ010000196.1:0-3968 GCA_040374835.1 Phycisphaeraceae bacterium
CGCAGCTGGCGCGCGATCTCGTCGACCGCCTCCTTGTTGGTGTTGAAGGCGTTGGTCTCGCTGTCGCGGGCGGAACGGCTGCGGCCGCTGTTGACGTCGATGGCCACCATCGCCTCGGTCTGGTCGATGACCAGCGCGCCGCCGGAGGGCAGCGTCACCGTGCGGGAGTGGATGCCCTCGATCTGCCGCTCGACGCCGAAGGCCTCGAACACCGGCACCGCGCGGTCCCAGTACAGGAGCTTCGGCGCGTTGATCGGCGCGACCACCTGCAGGAAGGTCTTGGCGCGCGAGAAGGCGCTGTCGCTGTCCACCACGATCGCCTCGACGCTGTCGTCGGCGACGTCGCGGATGGTGCGCACCAGCAGGTCGCTCTCGGTGTAGAGCGTGCACGGCGCGCCGGTCGAGTTCATGCGCCGCTCCATGGCCTCCCACAGGCGCTGGAGGTAGATGGCGTCGCGCTGCAGCTCGGTCTTGGTGCGGTCGAAGCCGGCGGTGCGCAGGATGAAGCCGAAGCCCTCCGGCAGCTCCAGGCTGTCGAGGATGCGCCGCATCTCGCGCCGCGAGTCCTCGTCGTCCACCTTGCGGCTGACGCCGACCTTGTCCATCTGCGGCATCATCACGAGCAGCCGGCCCGGGATCGAGATGTAGCTCGTCAGCGTCGGCCCCTTGGTGCCGATGCCCTCCTTGAGCACCTGCACGATGATCTCCTGGCCGCGCTTGAGCGCCTCCTGGATCGGCGGGCGGTCGCGGCGGGCGATCTTCTTGCCGACGCGCTCGGTGCGGTCGCCGCCGGGGAAGTAGCGCGGGTGCAGGTCGCTGATGTGCAGGAAGCCGTTCTGGCCCTCGCCGAAGTCGACGAACGCGGCCTGGATGGCCGCCTCGACGTTCATCACGCGCGCCTTGTAGATGTTGCCGACGTTGGTCGCGGTGGACTCGCGCTCGGCGAACACCTGCTCGAGCCGGCCGTCCTCCAGGATCGCGATGCGGCATTCCTCGCCGGGGACGTCGTTGACCACCATCACGCTGCGGCGCTTGGGGCCGCCCGGGGCGGTCTGCTGCGTCTCGCGCTTGCGGCCGCGCCCGCCGCGCCGGCGGCGGCGCTTGCGCGTGCCCTCCTCGGCCGCTGCGGCGCCGTCCTCGGCGTCCTCGATCCCGGCCTCGTCGGAGGCGTCCCCGTCCTCGGCGCCCTCGCCGGCGTCGGACCCGGCCTCCGCCTCGGCGTCCTCGGAGTCCGCCTCGTCGGCGGCCTCCTCGTCGTCGTGCTCTTCCTGGTCGTCGTCGATCGCGCGCACCGGCAGGATCGGCGCTTCCTCGTCGCGCTCGAGCGCCTCCAGGGACGCGAACGCCGCGGCGCTCTCGTCCTCGTCGTCGTGCTCGTGCGCGTCGGCCGCGCCGTCCGTCGGCGCGGTGTCCTCGGCCCCGGCCTCGCCGGCGTGCCCGTGGTGCCCGTCCCCGGTCTCCTCGATGCGCTCCTCGCGCCCGTCACGTTCTTCGTCTGCCACGATCCGTTCCTTGCCGCATCGAGCGGCGGTTCGTGGCGGAACCCGGTGATGGCCCCGCGGTCAGCCGGCGCGCGACGCGACCGCCTCGCCCGGGGGACCCGCGTGGGGTCCGTGTCCGGGCGACGGGTGGTCCGCCGCATGCTTGCCGATCGCGAAGGTCAGTGTCACCGTCGGTTCCGCCTGGTCGCCGCCGCATCCGCGCGCTCCGCTGTGGAGCGCATGTGCAGGTCCGCCACGCCGCAGGTCGGGGGTCGATGCCGGAAGGCCAGTCGTCCCGCTTCGCACCGTGGGGCGGACCGCACCGATTCGGTGGGCGGTTCGACCCGTTGTCCTTGCTCCGCGCCGGCACGCGCCGGGCGCGCGACCCTCGATCACTCGGCCACCCATTGGCCGAACACGTCGGGGTCGAGTTTCCTCAGCTCGTCGCGCAAGGCCGTCTCGACCTGGCGCTCCGAGTCGAACGACCCCACCCGTCGGGCGAGCCGCTCGCATTGTTCCATCGTCACGGACCTCACCACCCGCTTGATGACGGGGATCTGGTCCGGAACCATGGAGAGTGTACGCAAACCCATGCCCAGCAGCAACATGGAAAACACGGGGTCTCCGGCCATCTCGCCGCACAGGCTGCAGTCGATCGGGGCGCCCCGGGCGGCCCGGACCACGGTCTTCACCAGGTAGACGACCGCCGGGTGCGCCGGCTGGTAGAGGTGGGCGACCCGCTCGTTGCCGCGGTCGACCGCCAGCGTGTACTGGACCAGGTCGTTGGTCCCGATGGAGAAGAACGCCGACTCCGCGGCGAAGGTGCGCGACATCAGCGCGGCCGACGGCACCTCGATCATCACGCCCACCGGCATCTGGCGGTCGAAGGGGATGCCCTCGTCCTCGAGCTCCTCGCCGAGGTCGGCGAGCATCAGCTTGCCCTGGCGCAGCTCCATGAGGTTGGAGACCAGCGGGAACATCGTCTTCACCGGGCCGTGCGCGCTCGCGCGCAGGATGGCGCGCAGCTGCGCCTTGAACTCCGCCGGCACCGCGAGGGAGTGGCGGATCGAGCGCAGCCCGAGGAACGGGTTGCGCTCCGGGTCCTCCATGCGCTCCTGCGTGTACTTGTCGGCGCCGAGGTCGCAGGTGCGGATCGTCAGCGGCCGGCCGCCGAGGAGATCGAGCGCGCGCACGTAGGCGCGGTAGTGGTCCTCCTCGGTCGGGGGCTCGTCGCGCGTGAGCCACATGAACTCGGTGCGGTAGAGCCCGACGCCGTCGCCGCCGTTGGCGAGCACCGCGCCGACCTCCTCCGGGAACTCGATGTTCCCCATCAGCTGGATGCGCACGCCGTCGCGCGTGACGCTCTCGAGCCCGGAGAGCTCCATCAGCGCGTGGCGCGAGCGGCGCGAGCGTTCCTGCCGGCGGCGGTAGTCGTCGAGCGTGCGCGGGTCGGGGCGCAGGACGACCACGCCCTCGTTGCCGTCGACGATCAGCTCGTCGCCGTCCTCCACGAGCCCCACGAGCCGCTGGCAGCCGACCACCGACGGCATTCCCATGGCGCGCGCGACGATCGAGGTGTGCCCGGTGCGCCCGCCGAGGTCGGTCAGGATGCCCACGACCTTCGCGCGGTCGAGCGCGGCCGCCTGGCTCGGGGTCAGCTCGTGCGCCACGATCACCGAGCCCTCGGGCAGGTGCGCCAGGCGGTCCTCCTGCTCGCCCATCAGCGAGTCGAGCACCCGGCGCTCGAGGTCGAGGACGTCGTTGGCCTTCTGCTCGAAGACCTCGTTCCCCATCCGCTTGAACTGCTCGACCAGCACCCGGAACTGATCGGCGACGGCGAGCTCCGCGGTGGCGCGCCCGTTCTCGATGCGTCGCTGGATGGCCGCGACCAGCGCGCGGTCGCGCAGCAGGCCGGCGTGGAACTCGAAGATCTTGGCGGGCTCCTCGCCCAGCTCGAAGCGCGTGCGCTCGCGCAGCTCGACGATCTGCCGTCCCGCGTCCTCCAGCGCCGCGCGCAGCCGCACGACCTGTCCCTCGACCTCGGATTCGGCGATGGTGCGGTGCGGGACCACCTGCTCGGCGGTGCCCACCAGGAATGCGCGCCCGACCACGATGCCGGGGCTGACGGCGATGCCCTTGATTCGTTCCATGCGCGGTCGCGGCCGTTGCGCCCGGGTCGGCGTGCCGCGCGACGTGCGCGGCAGGCCGTGCGGAGCGGTGCCAGGCCGTGCAGGCTAGGACAACCCGCGCCGCGCGCAAGCCGCGAATAAACCCCCAACCTCGCGCCCCGCAACGCGCCCGGAGCCGACAGCCTGCCGCGGGTGGCCGCACCAAGCGAGTTCACGGCCCGCCGCGGGCCGTGCATGTCCGAGCGACTGCGGCCACCCGCGGCAGGCCGAGGCGTCCCGGCGCGCCCTTACGCCTTCTTGCCTTCCTCGGTCACCTCGTACTCCGCGTCGATCACGTCCTCCTTGCGCCCGGCCTCCG
>JBEITQ010000208.1:0-3644 GCA_040374835.1 Phycisphaeraceae bacterium
CCGCCGAAGCCGCCGCGTCCGCCGCCACCGCCGCCCATGCCGCGTCCGCCGCCTCCGCCTCCGCCACCACCGCCACCCATGCCGCGCCCGCCGCCGCCGTTGGGCGACAGTCCGCGCTCACGCAGCGCCTGCTGCGCCGCGGCCGCGGCCTGGTCGGAGGTGGCATTCGCGGGAAGGTTCAGGCCCCCGCCCATCCCGCCCGCGGGTGCTGCGGCACCGGGCGCACCGGGCGGTGCGCCTCCGGCCATCGGGTTGGCGCCGGTCTCGGGCGGCGGCTCGTCTTCCTTCGGCTCGATCACGCGGTCGACCGCCACCATCGTGCGCAGCGTCACCTCGGTGGTGTCGCGCATCGCGTCCTCGCCGACGGGCGTTCCGACCGCGGTGACCGTGATGCGCACGAGCATCGGGATGCCGTCGACGTCGGAGTCCCACTCGGTGCGCCACGACCCGAGGCCGTCGGAGGCCTCGACCAGCAGTCCCACGACGCCGTCGGCCACGGGCTCGGCCACGCCGCCGCCGTCCGGCACCTCGTCGGGCACGCCGTCCCGACGGCGCCACAGCGCCGCGCCGAGATCGTCGTCCTCGATGCGGTAGTGCGTCTCGTACTCGCGTCCCTCGCCCTGGTACTCGATGGGCTGGATGGGACGCAGCGACTCGGAGAAGAGGAGCAGGTCGCTGCGGTCGTTGCCGCCGTTGCGCACGCTCGGCTCGTCGGTCGTCAGCAGGAAGCGGCACAGGAAGAGGTCGTCGTCGCGCATCACCGCGGCCACGTCCCGGCGGAGGTTCTCGAGCGCCGTGCCGGCGCGCTGGAAGGCCTCGGTCCGCTCGGTGGCGATGAGCCTCGCCCGGCCGACCTGCGACAGCGAGAAGGTCACCGCCCCGAGCACCAGTGCCGCCACCGTGCCGGCGACCACCAGCTCGATCAGCGTGAAGCCGCGGCGCGCGCGCCGCGGGCGGGCGTCATTGCTGCTGCAGCGCGTCATAGCGGGCCTGTCGGTCGATGGGCGTGGTCGGCATGCGCACCGGATCGGGCAGGTTGTCCGGCCGGGGCGCGATGAGGGTCTCGATGCGGTGCTCGGTGCCGACGGGGTCGCGCACCAGCGCGACGACGCGGTGCGGGTCTCCCTGCGCCTGCGCCTTGATCTCGACCGTCCACTCCCAGTCGTCGAACGGCGCGTCGAAGGTCCCCTCCGGGAGCTTGGTCAGCTGCCACTCGACGACGCCGGTCGCGAGCACCTCGTTGAGCAGCCCGTCGACCAGCGCCGCGGCGACCACCTCGCGCTCGGCGCGCTGCTGCATCGCGAGGGCGCGCTGCGCGATCGACACCACGGCGGCCAGCCCCACGGCGAGGATCACGCCGCCGACGATCACGTCGACGAGCGCCCAGCCCCCGCGCACGTGCGCGCGCCTCACCACGGCTCGTCCCCCCGGCCCTGCCGCTCGAGGTCGATCGGGAAGCGGGCGAACGGCAGCGGCTTGTCGACGTCCACGCGCACCGCGCTCGGCGAACCGGTCGGCAGCGACACCGTCGAATCGAGTCCGTGCCCGACGAGCCGGATCTCGACCTGCGGCCGGTCGCCGCCCGGCACGCTCGCCACCAGCCACTCGAGCGGGTCGACGCGCGCGTCGTCGACGCGCACCTCGGCCACCTCGAGCCCGTCCGGAAGCGTCATCGGCGACGCGAAGCGGTCGGGCCGCCAGTCGGCGGCGGCCTCGCCGTCGGCGGGGTCGCGGTCCTTCACCAGCAGGTGGATCCGTCCGTCGGTGCCGTCGCGCCACAGCGCCACCTGCTGCGATCCCATGGCGTCGCGGTAGGCGAAGAGGCGCACCAGCTCGGCCACGCGCTCGATGCCGTTGTCGGCGTCCTGCTTCGCGGTGCCGCTGAAGCGCGGCACCACCATGACCGCGGCGATCGCCAGGATGACCACCACGACGATCAGCTCGATCATCGTGAACGCACGCGCCTCGCAGGCGCGCGCGCCGACTCCCGCCGTCATGCGTTGGCCGCGGCGGCGGGGCATCGGGCGTCAGGACTCCCGCTTGTCGCCCGCGACGACGTCGGCGTTCTCGCCCTCGCCCCCGGCCTGCCCGTCCGCCCCGAAGCTGTAGACGTCGAAGTCGATGTTCACCTCGCCGGGCACGCGGATCTGGTAGGGGTTGCCCCAGGGGTCGATGATCTGGTTGGCGTTGAGCAGCGCGCCGTCGCCCTCGGTGAGCTCGACCAGCTCGAAGTCGTCCGGCAGCGAGCTCATGCCCTTGGCGGTCATGTGCATGCGCACCTGGTTGGCGATGGTCTCCGCGTCGGCGCGGGCGGTCTTGCTCTTGGTGAAGCCGACCCACTGGTTGACGCGCGGCACCACCAGCGCGGCCAGGATGGCCATGATGGTGACGGCCACGATCAGTTCCACGAGCGAGAAGGCGCGGCGGCGTGCGGCGGGGCGGCGGTGGCGGTGGGTGGTCATGGTGTGGTGAAGTTGTACGGTTGAACGCGCGGGCGAGCCGGATCTGACATCGGCATTCCCCGGGACGCTCGTCGGTGTCCGGTAACCCGTCAGCCGCCGCCCAGGGCCTTCTGCATCTCGAGGAGCGGCAGCAGGATTCCCGCCAGCACGAACGCGGCGATCATCGCCATGAACACGAGGAGCACCGGCGGCAGCAGCTTGCTGAAGAGCTTCAGCGACGTGTTCACCTGGCGGTCGAACGCCCCGGCGGCGTGGAGCAGCATCGGTTCGAGGCGGCCGGACTTCTCGCCGATGTTCACGATCTGCACGAGGAGCGGCGGGAAGTAGCCGCAGCGCTCGAGCGGCTCGGCGAGCGACTGGCCCGTGGTGACCTTCTCCTGGACGCCGTCGATCGCCTCCATGAGCACCATGTTGCCGAGCGTGTCGCGCACGATCCGCAGCGCCGACAGGATCGGGAGGCCCGCCGAGACCAGCGTCCCCAGGGTGCGCGTGAAGCGCGCCACGGCCACGTCGCGCACCAGCGGCCCGAGCACCGGCGTGCGCAGCATCGCCAGGTCCACCTTGCGGCGGTTGGCCGGGACCCGCAGCCACGCGCGGCCGGCCAGGAACAGCGCCGCGCCGCCGCCGAGGAGGAGCCACCACCAGTTGCTCACCGCGTCTGCGAAGCCGAGCAGCACCTTGGTCGGGAACGGCACCTCGACGCCCGGCTGCGCCAGGATCGGCGCCATCAGGCGCGGCAGCAGGAAGGTCACCGCGATCACGATGCTCACGCCGATCATGAAGGCGACGATCAGCGGGTAGATCGTGGCGCCGACGAGCTCGCGCCGCAGCTCGACCGAGCGGTCGAGGAGGTCCGCGAGCTGGTGCATGACCTCGCTCATCCGGCCGGAGGCGTCCGACGCACGCACCATGCCGACGATCATCTCGTCGAACGGCGGCCCGTACTCCTCCATCGCCTCGTGCAGCGGGCGGCCCGCCTCGACGCGCTCGATGATGAAGTCGAGGATCACCGGCTGCGCCTTGCCGCTTGCCTGGCGGCGCGCCGTCTTCAGCGCGTTGAGGAGCGGCAGTCCGGCCTCGATCGCGGTGGCGAGCTCGCGCACGATGTTGGCGAGCTCCGCGCGCTTGAGGGTCGGCCGGCCGGCGCCTGCGCCGCCCGCGCGGCGCAGCAGGGCGCCGAGG
>JBEITQ010000211.1:0-3517 GCA_040374835.1 Phycisphaeraceae bacterium
ACCCCCCGCTCCGGGGCCCGGGGCGCCGGCAGGGGGGCTGTGGCCGCCCTCCCCGCGGGCGGCGCAATTCTGGCGCACAACGACCGCTACACCCCGCCGCCGAACGACGGCAGCGTGCCGGCCAACCCGTCGGACATGTCCGACAACCCGCCGATCGTCCCGAACTGACCGCGCGCTCAGCGCGCGAGGAGCGCCGCGAAGAGGCCGGGACCCTTCGCGGCCATGTCCGGGCGGAGGCGGACGAACCGCCGCAGCGCCAGGCCCGACCCGTGCGCGTGGCGCGCGAGGTCGTCCTCGGAGAAGCCGAGGTGGCGGTGCCCCATCGACTGCTGGTAGCCGGCTCGGTCGTGGCGGACCATGTCGACCACGAGCAGCGATCCCCCGGGGCGCAGCGCCGGCGCGATGGCGCGCAGCATCGCGCCCGGGTCGTCGGCGTGGTGGAAGACGAGCATCACGACGCCGAAGTCCGCCTCGCCGGCGCCGAGCGGCGGCGAGAGCAGGTCGCCCTCGCGCACCTCGACGTTCGCGAGGTGCGCGAGCCGCTTGCGCGCCGCCGCCACCATGGCGGGCTCGCGGTCGACGGCGATGACGCGGCCGACGACCGGCGCGAGCCGTTCCGCCACCTCGCCCGTGCCGCAGCCGAAGTCGATCGCGACGGCGTGCGGCGGCAGGAGTCCGAGCAGCGCCTCGTCGACGAACGCCGTGCCGAAGAGCTCGTGGCGCAGCGCGTCCCAGTCGCCCGCGACGCGTCCGAAGAAGGTGCGGCTGTCGACCCGCCGCGCGGCGAGCACCTCGGCGAGGCGTGCATCGTCCTCCTCGAAGGCGTGGCGCGGCCCCAGGTGCTCCTGGCCCATCTTCCACAGGTCGCGCATGCCGGGCTCGAGATCGTCGCCCCGCAGGCGGTAGAGGCTCTGCGTGCCTTCCGCGCGCTTGGCGACCCATCCGTCGTCGAAGAGGGGCTTCAGGTGGCGGCTGACGGTGCTCTGCGGCAGCTGGAGGGCGCGCGCGAGCTCGCCGACGCCGAGCTCCTCGCGGGCGAGGAGCCGCAGCATGCGCACGCGGGCGAGGTCGCCGAGCGTGGCGAGCCAGCCGAGCCAGCGGTCGCGGGGATTGGCGGGCTCGCGTGGCATGGGCCGCGCCGGGCCGTCAGGGGCCCAGCGGAAGGGCCGTGTCCTTGCCGCGCTTCACGCCGTGCTCCTCGAGCATGCGCGTGATCCGCGGATCCTCGGGCGCGATGCCGTAGGCCTGGCGCAGGCGGCGCACGCCGTCGGCTTCCTTCCCGAAGGAGAAGCAGAGCTCCGCATCGCGCATGTAGGGCTCGATGGAGGGACGCTGGCCGGGCAGCGGCTCGTTGACCTTGATCGAGTCGACCGCGGCGAGGGCGGCCGTGTCCGGGTCGCCCGCGCTCTCCGCGATGCGGCTGAGCGAGAGGTACGCGCGCCACGAGCGGAAGTCCTTGCCGAAGGAACGCAGCAGCTGGTAGGCGTCCTTCACGTCCTTCTGGCGCGCCATGCAGTCGGCGAGCGCCGCGACGACGTCCTCGTTGTCGGCGCGCAGCCGGTAGGCGCGGTCGAGCGAGCGGCGCGCGTCCTCGAGCTTGCCCATGCCGAGCATGGCGCGGCCGTAGGCGTACTGGCCGCGCCAGTCGCCGGGGTCTTCCTGCACCACGGGCTCGACGAGCTTGGCGGCCTCCTCGTAGCGGCCGTACTTCAGCAGGTCGTCGGCCTGCGCGGCGCGCGACTCGCTCGAGGTGGCGTTGCAGCCCGCGAGCGCGAGGGGAAGCGCGATCACGTGGGCGGCGATCAGGATGGAGACGGGGGTCGTGCGTCCGTGCGACGAAGCGGTGTTCATGTGCCCTCCTGGCAGCGTTGTGGGATGATATCGGCGTGGCCGAGGCCCCGCAGCCGTTCCTGCCAGCGACCGCCGACGCCCCGTGGCGCCCCGCGGCGGTGATCCGGCACGAGACCGCGGGCGGCGCGCACTTCGACCTGCTCCTGGCCCGGCGCGAGCCCAGGGGGCCGGACGACCGCGCGTGCGCCACGTGGCGCACGGCGCACGACCCGGCCGCCATGGCGGTCGACGACCGCACGCCCGTCGAGCCGATCGACGACCACCGCGCGCACTACCTGCGGCTGGCCGCCTCGGCCGAGCTCTCCGGCGGCCGCGGCCGCGTGCATCCGGTGGCGCACGGCGACTGGCGCCCCTGCGCGGACGGCGCGGTCGAGGTCCGCTGGGACCGTGCCGGCGCCGCGCGGTACCGGCTCGACCCTGCCGACGCTCCCGCCGCCATGCTGCGGAGGATCGCCCGGTGACGCTCGAGGGCATCGTGTGGGCGGCGGCGATCGCCACGGTCGGCGGGGGCTGCGTGCTGCTCACGGTGCTCACGCTGCCGGGGAACTGGCTGCTGCTCGCGCTTGCAGGCGTCGCGCAGGCGTGGACGATGCACGGCGGCGGCACCCCGCTCTACTCATGGTGGACCCTCGGCGCCGGGGCGGCCCTCGCGCTGGGCGGAGAGGTGCTCGAGGCCGCCATGGGCGCGGCCGGGGCCAGCGCGGCGGGTGCGCGCCGGCGCGGCACGTGGGGTGCGGTGATCGGGTCGCTGGTGGGCGCCGTGCTCGGCACGTTCGTGCTGGCCTTCATCCCGCTCTTCGGGACGCTGGTCGGGGCGCTCGTCGGCGCGGGCCTCGGAGCGTTCGTCGGGGAGCTGAGCTACGGCGACCGCGGCGCCGCGTCGCTCGTGGCGCCGGCGGCCGGGGCCGCGGCGGGACGCTTCGCCGGCCTCATCGTGAAGTCCGCCGTGGGCGCGGCCATGTGGACGCTGCTCGTCGTGGGTGCGCTGTGGCCGTGACCGCCGGCGCTCAGCCGTAGCGGCGGAGCGCGCCGGCCAGCTCGGCCATGGTCACGGGGCGCTGCTCCCCGCTCGCGAGGTCCTTGAGCTGCACCATGCCCTCGGCCACCTCGGCGCCGAGGATCACCGCGAAGCGCGCGCGCTGGCGCGAGGCATCCGAGAGCAGCTTGCCCACGTTGCGCGTGGCCTTGTAGCTGTGGCGCACGTGCAGCCCGTCCGCGCGCAGGCGCGCGACGAGCGGCGCCAGCGCGGCCTCCGCGGCCGCGTCCCCGGCGCTCACCACGAACGCGTCCGGGCGCGGCAGCAGCTCGCCGCCGTCGGCCGGCAGCAGCCCGCGGTCCGCAAGCACCAGGCCGAGCACCACGTCGCCCATGCCGAATCCCATCGCCGGGGTGCGCGGCCCGCCGAAGAGCTCGACGAGCCCGTCGTAGCGGCCGCCGCCCGCGATGGCGCGCTCGGCGCCGGAGGCCTCGTGGACCTCGAACACCGTCCCGGTGTAGTAGGCCAGCCCGCGCACGATGCCGAGGTCGAATTCGCACCACTCGCCGAGGCCCGCCGCCACGAGCGCATCGCGCAGCGCGGCCAGCTCGCCGAGCGCGTCGGCGCCGATGCCCGCCGCGGCGGCGAGCGCGGCAAGGTCGCCCGCGACCGGCACGCGCGTGCGCACCG
>JBEITQ010000130.1:0-5948 GCA_040374835.1 Phycisphaeraceae bacterium
CACCGTGGCCCAGGTCGAGGAGCCCGCCCAGGTCGACGTCATCCAGCTCGAGACCTTCGGCGAGCAGGCCCTGGCGCCCGTGGTCAGCCCCGCCCCCGGCTCGGTCGACCTCGCGATGAACGGCAACAGCCAGATCCCCGGCGCGCCCACCGCCGACGAGATCGTGGTCATCTCCCCGAACGACCCGGCCGGCCCGGTGGCCCTCGCCGTCGAGACCGCCGTGACCGACGGCACGCCGGTCCGCTTCTACAAGGTCAAGAAGGGCGACACCTTCTGGCAGATCGCCAAGCGCGAGTACGGCGACGGCTCGGTGGGCGACAAGCTCAAGGAGTACAACAAGGCGGTCGCGCCCGATGCGGCGCGACTGGCGATCGACTCCGAGCTGCGCCTGCCCCCGATCGAGGTGCTGAAGCCGGGCGCCGCGGCTGCCGCCGCGCCCGCCACCGCGGTGGCCACGGCCAAGCCCGCCGCGCCGCGCGCCCCCGCCACCTACACCGTGCGCAAGGGCGACACCGCCTACGCCATCGCCCGCAAGCAGGGCGTGAAGGTCGCCGACCTCTTGCAGCAGAACGGCATCAAGGACCCCGCGGCCCTCAAGCCCGGCCAGTCGATCCGCATCCCGACGAAGACCTACTGAACCGCGACCCGATGCGCCTCTTCGCGAAGCTCGCGGTGATCCTGGTGGCGCTCGGGGCCCTTGGCCTCGGCCTCCTGTCGCTGCGCCAGCAGCGCTACGAGGTGTCCAACCAGATCTCGAAGGCGCACAACCGGATCGTCGAGCAGGAACGCACCCAGTGGCGGATGCGTGCCGAGGTGGCGAGGCGGGTCGACCCGGCCGACATCCGCGGCTACGCGGAGCGGCTGAACCTCGAACTCGCGCCCATCCAGCCCGGGAGCACCGCCCGTGTCCACTGAACCGCTCGAGGTCGGCACGGACCGCATCCGCAACTGGACCCGCATCACCCTCGGCTGCACGATGGTGGCGCTGTCGCTCACCCTGGTGCGCGTCGCGCAGCTGAAGGTTGCGCCGCCTGACAAGCTCGATGCCGCCGCCGGCCGCCGGACCAGCGAGCGCGCGGAGCTTGCCCCGCGCGGAGAGGTGCTCGATCGCCGCGGCCGGCCGCTTGCGATGAGCCTGGTCGGATACCGCCTCTACTGCGACCCGGCCTTCATCTACGAGCGCGGCTGGGACGCCGCGAAGAAGCGGGCGAAGACCGACCCGAACGCCGTCGCCGAGTGCGACCCGTTCCGAGACGCAGCCATCGCGCTCGCCCCGATCCTGCGGGCCACCCCGCAGCAGGTGCACGAGCTCCTGAAGGCGAACGCCGAGCGCCGGTACGTCGTCCTGTCGCAGGACGTGGACGAGGCGCAGGTCGACCTGCTGCGCCAGCTCGACCTCGACGGCATCGGGATGGAGACCAAGCTCGTGCGTGACTACCCCGCGGGCGGGCTGGCCAGCCAGCTCGTCGGCAAGGTGGGCTTCGAGCACACGGGCCAGGCCGGCGTCGAGTACGCCTTCGACCGCGACCTCCGTCCGGTGCCCGGGCACGTCAAGGCCCTGCGCGACGCCTTCGGCCGCACGCTCTGGATCAACCGGCAGGACTACGTTCCCGGCGACCCCGGCGATGACGTGCGCCTTTCGATCGACCTCGCCATCCAGGAATCCGCCGAGCGCCACCTCGGCAAGATGGTCGAGGACATGAATGCCGGCGGCGGGCGCGTCATCGTGCTCGACGCGCAGAACGGCGACGTGCTGGCCATGGCCGACATCCTGCGCGAGCGGCCGGGCTGGAAGGAAGCGACGCGCGACCCGTCGCGCAAGATCCATCCGGCGCTTGGGCGCAACCGCAACTTCACCGACCCCTACGAGCCGGGCTCGACCTTCAAGAGCTTCGTGTGGGCGCGCGCTACGCAGGTGGGTGCGGCGCGTCCGTCCGAGATCATCCCGCTTCCCGCCGGGCCGTACACCACGCCCTTCGGCCGCACGATCCACGACGTCAAGTACACGGGCCCGGTCAGCTGGAAGACGGTGCTGGTGAAGAGCCTCAACGGCGGCATGGCGATGGTGGCCATGCGGATGTCGTTCGAGCAGCTGCAGGAGGCCGTCCGCGACTTCGGGTTCGGCCAGAAGGTCGCGATGGGCATTCCCGGCGAGAGCGCCGGCATCGTCACCGCCCCCGGGAAGTGGTCGAAGTACACGCAGACCTCGGTGGCCATGGGCCACGAGATCGCGGTCACGCCGATCCAGATGGTGCGCGCCTTCAGCGCCTTCGCGCGCTCGGACGGCACCATGGTGCAGCCTCGCCTGGTGATGCCGCGCGGCGGCGGCGAGCGCGGCGTCGACCGTGCGGGTGCCTCGAAGCAGGTGATCGACCCGCAGGTGCTGGCGGTGGCGCGCGAGGCCATGCTCGGCGTCGTCGAGGAAGGCACCGCCCGCAAGGCGCAGAGCGCCCACTACCGGATGTTCGGCAAGACCGGCACCGCGGAACTGGCCGTGCCCGGCCAGCGCGGCTACGACCGCGACCGCTACGTGGCAAGCTTCATCGCCGCGGCGCCGGCCACGGATCCCCGCCTCGTCGTCCTCTGCGTGATCGACGACCCCGACAAGCGCAAGGGCCACTTCGGCGGCTCGATCGCCGGCCCGGTGGTGCGCGACGTGGTGGACGATGCGCTCCAGTATCTCGGCGTCCCCTACGACCAGGCCGAGGAGAAGGCGCCGAAGGTCGCGCGGTCACGCTGACGGTGCGCGGGCGCCGAGCGCCCCGTAGAGACGAATCCACTCCTCGGGCTGCAGCGTCTCCGGTCGCCGCATGGGGTCGATGCCCGTGGCCGCGACGGCATCCCGACCGAGGATCGCCCCGAGCTGCTTGCGCCGGCGGCCGAACACCTGCTGCACGAAGGAAGTGAACGGCGCCCACGGCTCGACCGGGCGCGGGCCCGGCCGCGGCACGATCGACACCATCGCGCTCGTCACCTTGGGGGCCGGCCAGAAGCACCCCGGAGACAGGACGGCGATCATCGATACCTCGGCCATCATCCGCATGGTGAGCCCAAGCGGGCCCCACGCGTCGGTGTCTGGCGTGGCCGTCAGTCGGTCGGCCACCTCGCGCTGGATGGTGACGAACTGCCCGCGGCACTCGGGGTGATGTTCAAGCAGCGTCGCCATGAGTGGCGTGGCGGCCTGGTAGGGAAGGTTCGCCACCAGGACGAACGGCCGGCCGCCGAGCGCCTCAAGCAGCACGGGCGACAGCGCGTGCTTGCCGTCGAGGCAGTCGTCCTCGATCACCGTCACGCTGCCGGCGCCCGCGCCCAGTCGATGCCTGTTGCGCGCCCGCACGATCTCGGCCATGTCGGGGTCGAGCTCGCAGGCGATCACCTCGCTCCCGGCGTCGAGCAGCGTCTCGGTCAGCGTGCCGGTGCCTGGCCCCACCTCGAGCACCAGCTCGCCCGGGCAGACGCTCGCCGCAGCCACCAGCCGCCGAAGCTGGTTCTGGTCATGCAGGAAGTTCTGCCCGAATCGGTGCTTGGGCCGGATGCCGCGGGCGTCGAGCTCGGCCCTGATCTCGGAGAGGGTCTGCGGCATGTCACCGCGCGGTGGCCTCGGCGCGCGTCTCGCGCAGCACCGTCACCTTGATCTCGCCGGGGAAGGTCATCTCCTTCTCGACCTCCTTGGCGATCTCCTGCGCGATCTGGAACGCGTACGCGTCGTCGGCCTTCTTCGCGTCGACCACCACGCGCACCTCGCGTCCGGCCTGGATGGCATAGGCCTCGTCGACGAAGCGGTGCTTCTTCGCGATGCCCTCGAGCTGCTGCAGGCGCTTCACGTAGAGCTCCATGCTCTCGCGCCGGGCGCCGGGCCGGGCGCCGCTGATCGCGTCGGCCGCCGTGACGATGGGGGTGTACGGCGTGGTGGCGGGGATGTCCCCATGGTGTCCGCCGACCGCGTTCAGGACCGCCTCGCTCTTCTCGCCGTACTTGCGCAGGAACTCGAGCCCGATCGCCGGGTGCCCGCCTTCCATCTCGTGGTCCATCGCCTTGCCGATGTCGTGCAGGAACCCCGCGCGCCGGGCAAGCGTGCCGTCGAGGCCCAGCTCGTCGGCGATCATCTGGCAGAGGAACGCCACCTCGATCGAGTGGCGCAGCACGTTCTGGCCGTAGCTCGTCCGGAAGGACAGCTTGCCCATGGTCTCGATGACCTTCGGGTGCAGGCCGCGCAGGTTGGTCTCGAGCACCGCGGCCTGGCCGTCCTTGGCGATCCGCTCGTTGACGTCGCGCGTGACCTGCGACACCACTTCCTCGATGCGGCTGGGGTGCACGCGGCCGTCGGCCACCAGGCGCTGGAGCGTCTCGGCGGCGATCGCCTGGCGCACGCGGTCGAAGCAGCTGACGGCGATCACGCCCGGCGTGTCGTCCACCAGGATGTCGGCGCCGGTGGCGCGCTCGATGGCGCGGATGTTGCGGCCCTCGCGGCCGATGATGCGGCCCTTCAGGTCCTCGCTCGGGATCTTCACCGTGCGGACGGTGGTCTCGCTCGCGCTCTCGCCGGCGTAGCGCTGGATGGCCATCAGCGTGATGTGGCGCGCCCGCTCGCGGGCGGTGCGCTCGGCATCCTCGACGATTCGCTGCGCAAGCGTGGCCGCCTCATGCTCCGACTGGCGGCGGACCTCGTCCATCAGCAGGGACTTCGCCTCCTCCGGGCTCATGCGCGCGACCGCCTGCAGGCGCTCGCGCACCTCGGCGCGCTCGGCATCGAGCGCGGCGCGCCCGGCCTCGGCCTGCGCCTCGGACTCCGTCACCTTCGCCTCGCGCTGCTCGAGCCGCTGCTCCCGCTGGCCGATCTGCTCGAGCTTGCGGTCGAGCGTCTCCTCGCGCCTCTGGGCCCGGGCCTGCGCCTCGCGGACCTCGGTGAGCCCCGCCTGGATCTCGCGATCCAGGGCCTGCCGGCGCTCGGCAGCCGCCTTCTCGGCCGCCAGCTCCACGGTCTTGGCGCTGGCCTCGGCCTGGGCCTTGGCCGCCGCCACCACGCGTTCGGCTTCCTTCGTGGCGCGCTCGGCGCTGCGGGTCGAGAAGCGAAGGACCAGCGCCCACATGACCGCGGCACCCAGGCCCGGTCCTGCCAGCACGATGAGGATCAGCAGCCAAACGTCGATCTGCACGGCGTCACAGACTACGCCGTCCCGGCCAGCTTGCGCACCGTGAACATGAAGGTGCGCTGCATCGCCGACCGCATGCCCCAGACCACCGCGACACCGGCACCGGCCGTGACCGCGGCGCCCACCGCGAGCGCCGCGCGGTAGCCGGCGATCCCGTCGGCGATCGTGCGGTCGGCCACCGACTCGGGCGTCACCACCGCGGCCACCAGGTTCACGGGCGTGAGCGCGTTCATGAAGGCCCCGATGAGCGGAATGTTCCCGCCGGCCGCGACGCCGCAGAGCCCGAGCACCAGCCCGATGGTGCCGGTGGCGAACACGGCGCCCACGGCGCTGCCGATCGTGCCCTTGCTCTTGATCGACCACTGCAGGCCGATCATCACGGCAAACGACGTGAACGCGAGCATCACGAGCGGGTACTCGAGCGCCCCCTCGGGAAGCACCGCGGGAATCATGACGGAACCCGTGCCGGAGGCCACCGACACGTCCGTCCCTCCTGCGATGCCGAATCCGCGCGCCAGCACGTAGATCCCGGCGGCGGCGAGCGTCACCGTCGGCACCAGGAGCATCGGCGCCAGGAACTGGATCAGCCCCCGCAGCTTGCCCCCGAGGTACGGCCCGGGCTGGATCGGCGTGGTCAGGATGATGTCGAGCGACCCATCCTCGCGCTCGCGGCTCACGGCCGTCGCGCTCATGTTCAGGGCAGTCAGGATGATGACGATCGTCTCGGCCGTCACCACGGCCTGCAGCGCCAGCCGGAACCCCTGCGTCGACAGGGCGCCGGTCCGGTGGAGCAGC
>JBEITQ010000073.1:0-8524 GCA_040374835.1 Phycisphaeraceae bacterium
CCGCTCGGTGTCGCCGGTGATGTCGTCGGTGGTCTCGACCGTGACGGCCGCGCGGAAGTCGCGCAGCGTGGCGGCAACGCGCTCGACCGAGGCGAGCAGCGCGTCGACGTCACTGGCCGGCGCGGCAGGGATGGACGGCGCTGACGGCGGCGCCGGCGTTGACGGCGATGCGGGCGGCGCCACCGGCACCTGCGCGCACGCCACCAGCACGGCCATCGATGCGATCGCGACTCCGCACGCCATGCACGAACGATACGCGGCCCGCACGCGCCGCCTCACGAAATCGCGACGTGCTCGACGATGTCCAGGCCGAACCCGTGCAGGCCGGGCAGCGGCTTCGGGTGGTTGGTCAGGAGCCGCAGCCGCGAGAGCCCCAGGTCGCGCAGGATCTGCCCGCCCACCCCGAAGAGCCGCGCGTCCATCGGCTGCGACGCCGACCCGACGCCGTCCACCCGCGTCAGGTCGGGGACATTGACGTCATCACGGCCCGGCCGGCGGATGCGCGCGATGCGCCCCGGCAGGTCGTCGCCCGCGCCCTCGGTGCGCAGGTAGACGAGCGCGCCGGCGCCGGCGCGCGCGATCGCCCGCAGGCTCGCCCGCACGGTGTCCTGGCCGCTGGCATCGCCCGCCGACCACGCCACGCCGAAGACGTCGGTCAGGATCTCGCGCCGCTGCATGCGCACGAGGACGGGCTCCGCATGCTGCACCACGCGGCCGGCGGCGTCGAGCGCGCCGATGCCGCCCATCGTCAGCGCCAGGTGCGGCAGCGCATCGATCTCGCTCTCCCACGAGTAGATGGTGAACGTCCCCTCCGGCGTGCGCACCTCGGACCCGCATGCCGGTTCCATGCGCCGCACGAGGCCCTCGCGGTCGAGCCGGTGCCGGATGATCTGCTCGACGCTGCACATCCGGAGACCGTGCTCGGCGCAGATCCGCTCAAGGTCGGGCACGCGCGCCATCTCGCCGTCGGGGCGCACGATCTCGATGATCGCCGCGGCGGGCCGCAGTCCGGCCAGGCGGCAGAGGTCGACGCTTCCCTCCGTCTGGCCGGTGCGCACCAGCACGCCGCCGTCTCGCGACCGCAGCGGGTTGATGTGCCCGGGTCGCACGAAGTCGTCGGCGCGGATCGATGGGTCGATCAGCATCTGGATGGTGCGCGCGCGGTCCTTGGCGCTGATCCCGGTGCCGACGCCATGCCGCGGGTGGCCGTCGACGCTGACGGTGAACGGGGTGCCGCGGACGCTGGTGTTCGCGGCCACCTGCGCGTGCAGGTCGAGCCGGTCGCAGGTGTCCGCATCGAGGCTCACGCACAGGTATCCGCCCCCCACGCGCGTCAGGAAGTTCACCATCTCGGGCGTCACGAACTCCGCGGCCACCACGAAGTCGCCCTCGTTCTCGCGGTCCTCGTCGTCGACGAGCACCACGACCTTTCCGGCGCGCAGGTCGTCGAGGATGTCCGGGATGGGGCTCAGCGGCATGGCGAGGCGAAAAGTCTAGGCGAGGCCGGGACGCCCTACGATCACGGCCTTCCATGCACGCCAACGACTCCATGAAGGCCTCGCGCGAAGCCCTGCTGTTCGAACTCACGCAGATCCCAACCGCCGCCGGCCACGAGGACCGCGTGATCGCCTTCGTCGACGGGTGGATCGCCGCGCGCGCCGACCGGCTGCACGCCGAGCGCGACGACGTCGGGAACGTCCTCGTCTGGCAGAAGCGCCGGCCCGCCGGCACCGTGCCGATCCTCTTCACCGCGCACCTCGATCACCCGGCCTTCGTCGTGACCGGGGTCGCCTCCGACGGCACCGTGGCCCTCGAGTTCCGCGGCGGCGTCAACGATCCCTACTTCGAGGGTGCCGCGATCGAGCTCGTCGGCCCCGGCACGTCGCGCGCACGCGCCTCCATCACCGCGCTTGATGCGGCGGCGAAGCCGTTCAAGACCGTGATGGCCCGGATCGATGCATCTGACCTTCCGGCGTGGCTGTCGGCCGACTGCATCGCCCGCTGGAACTTCCCGCGCGCCGAGACGATCGACGGCTGCATCCATACCGACGCCTGCGACGACCTCGCCGCCGCCGCCGCGGCGCTGGCCGCCTTCGACGAACTGCTCGACGCACCCGGGTGCGGCCACGTGGGGCTGCTCCTCACGGTCGCCGAGGAAGTCGGCTTTCTGGGCACGATCCACGCGGCCCGGCACGGATTCGTCCCACGCGACGCGCGTCTTCTCTGCCTGGAGAACTCCCGCAGCTTCCCGCACGACTCCCCGATCGGGGCCGGCGCCATCCTGCGCGTCGGCGACCGGATCAGCGTGTTCACCCCCGAGCTCACCAACCGCCTCGCCGAGCTCTACGGCGACGCCGCGAAGAAGGACCCCGCGTTCCGCTGGCAGCGCAAGCTGATGCCCGGCGGCGCGTGCGAAGCCACGGCGTTCGCAAGCTATGGCTACCGGTCGACCTGCCTGTGCCTCCCGCTCGGCAACTACCACAACATGGCGGACATCGACGGCGTCGCCGCCGGCGCGCGCCCCGCCCGCGTGGCGCGCGAGTTCGTCAGCCTGGCCGACTTCCACTCGCTGGTCGAGATGCTGCACCTGGCGGCACGCGGCCTGGATGCCTCGCCCGCGGAGACCACGGAACAGCTGATGGAGCGGCTCTACGCCGAGCGCCGAATGGTGCTCGAGCGGCGCCGGAAACCGACGGCCTGATCAGGCCTTCGCGCCGTGGTCCTGGATGTGCTTCTGCAGGAAGGCCTTGGCGAAGCGCCAGTCCTTCTCGGCCGCCGCGACGGTTCCGCCGACGATCGATGCCACCGCGGTCATCGGAAGCGACCCGAAGATGCGAAGCTCCGCCACGCGCGCGGCCCGGTCGTCGCGCTCGGAGAGCGCCTCCAGCGCGTGCTCGAGGGCGAGCGTCAGTTCCGGCGACGCACCCTGGAACTCGGCCAGGTCGTTGTCCTTGGTTGAAGCCGGCGGCGCAGCAGCAGCCTCGCGCTTGCGCGCCTCGGCCTGCTCGGCCATGCGCTTCTTCTCTTCCATGCGCTTCTTCGCGCGCTCGGCGAAGACCTGGCGCAGGATCACGGACGCGGTCGCACGGAAGTCGTCCTCGTCCTTGAAGTCCTCGGGCTTGTGGTTGGCCAGGCGGATGAACGCCTCGCTCACGATGACCGTGGGCTGAAGCGTCACCTCGGGCGGGTGCGTCTTCATGTAGAGCGCGCTCAAGAGGCGCAGCTCCCCCATGATCTCGTCGAAGAGGTCCGAGATCGACTTGTCGTCGGCAGGAACACCTTCAGGCGTCGTCATGGCCGAATCGTACCCCGGCGATGGCTTGCCAAACCCCCCTATCCTGCCCGGAATGCCTGCCGCCGCGCCTTCCGAGCACCGCCCCGCGACCGATCCGGCCGCCGCCCTCGGCCGCGCGTTCCGCGCTTCCATCGCCGCGCGCACGGGACTACCGGACACCGCCTGCGACCCGCAGATCCGGCCCTCCGGGAATCCGCAGTTCGGCGACTTCCAGGCGAACTTCGCCATGGCGCTCGCCAAGCAGCTCGGCACCAACCCGCGACAGCTCGCGACGGACGTCCTGGCCGCCACCGACCTCGCCGGTCTGGCGGACCGCGCCGAGGTGGCCGGCCCGGGGTTCATCAACATCCACCTCTCGGGAACGGCCCTTGCCGCCGCCCTGGACGCGATGGACACGCCCGCGCTCGGCGTCGTGCCGCAGACTGCCACGCACGCGGTCACCATCGACCTCTGCGGCGTCAACGTCGCGAAGCAGATGCACGTCGGCCACCTGCGCGCCACCATCATCGGCGACACGCTGGCCCGTGTGCACGAGCGGCTCGGCCGGAAGGTCTGGCGCGAGAACCACCTCGGCGACTGGGGCCTCCCGATCGCCATGACGCTCGCGGCGCTGCGGCGCGCGGGCACCGACCTTGGCACGCTCACGCTTGAAGGCCTGAACGCCGCCTACCGGGCTGCGCAGCTCGAGGGCCGGGACGACGGCGCAGGCTTGACGGCCGCCCGCGCCACCCACGCCGGACCGCACCGCGTGGCCGAGCTCGAGGCGCAGAACGCCGGCGCCGCCATGGCGCAGGAAGACGCGCGCACCACCCTGGTGCGCCTGCAGTCGGGCGACGCCGAACTGGTCGCCGCCTGGCAGCGCCTCATCGACTGCACCATGCGCGAGGTGTTCGAGACCGCCGAGACCCTCGGCGTCCACCTGACCGCCGAGCACAGCCGCGGCGAGAGCTTCTTCCGCGAGGAACTCGGCCCGACCGTCGAGGCGTTCGTGAAGGCGGGCCTGGGCGTCGAGGACGACGGCGCGATCGTGGTGCGCTACCCGGAGCGCGAGCGGCCGATGCTGATCCGCAAGCGCGACGGCGGGTTCCTCTACGCCACCACCGATCTTGCCGCCTGTCGCTTCCGCGTGCAGACGCTGCAGAGCGACCGCGTGGTCTACGTGGTCGATGCACGCCAGCGCGACCACTTCAAGGACGTCTTCGACGCGGTGCGCATGATCGGGTGGCACCGCCTGCCGGACGGCACCGAGGCCGAGCTCGTCCACATGCCCTTCGGGTCAGTGCTCGGCGCGGACAAGAAGCCGCTCAAGACGCGCAGCGGCGAGAACTTCACGCTCAAGGCCCTGCTCGACGAGGCCATCGACCGCGGCACGCGCGAGGTACGCGCGCGCAGCGCCAACCCGGACGCGCCGACCGCGGGAATGCCGGACGCCGACCTCGCCGCGATCGGCCGCGCCGTGGGCATCGCCGCCGTCAAGTACGCCGACCTCGGCACGGACGTCACGCGCGACTACGTCTTCGACCTCGACCGGATGGTGAGCTTCGAGGGCGACACGGGTCCCTACCTGCAGTACGCGCACGCGCGCATCGCGGGCATCCTGGGCAAGGCGCTCGACGCCGCGGCGCACGCCCCGCCGCGACCGCGCATCGTGGTGAACGAGCCCGCCGAGCGGCAGCTGGCGCTCGCGCTGCTGCGCTACCCGCAGGTGGTGCGCGAGGTGGCCGAGCACCTCGAGCCCAGCCGGCTCTGCGCCTACCTCCACGGCCTGGCCACCACCTTCAACGGCTTCTACCAGCACTGCCCGGTGCTGCGCTGCGAGGACGCCGAGGTGCGCGCCAGCCGGCTGCGCCTCTGCGCGATCTCGAAGCACGTGCTGCAGGACGGCCTCGGGCTCCTGGGGATCACGGCGCCGGAGCGGATGTAGGCGCGGACGGACCTACCGCCGCACCGGACTGTACTCCACCCCTGCCTCGCGCATCACCGCGCACGCCTTGGCGAACGATTCCATCCAGTGGGCGTCGGCCTCGCCGCCGGCCTCCCAGGTGACCACGCGCACGATGCCGGCCTGCACGATCGCCAGCGTGCACTGCACGCAGGGGCTGAAGCTGGTGTAGATCGTCGCTCCCACCGGGCTGACGCCGTTGCGGGCGCACTGGACGATGGCGTTCAGCTCCGCGTGGCACACGAGGTCGTACTTCACCGGCCGCTCCAGCCGCTCCGGGCGGTCCTCCACCCCGCGAGGCAGGCCGTTGAAGCCGGTCGCCACCACCTGCCGTGCGGGGCTCACGATCACCGCACCCACGCCGCGGCTTGGGTCCTTCGACCAGGTGGCGATCGAGGATGCGAGTTCCAAGAACCGGCGATCCCACTTCTCGGAATGCGTGTGCTGGCTCATGTCGCGTCCTCCTGCCGCTCGCGGCGGCGCTTCTCGCGCTCGAACTCGCGCTTGTACCGCTCCATGTCGCGGAAGCGCAAGAGCGGCATCACCTTCTCCACGGCGCGCAGGAGGTCCGTGCGCTGCACGACGACCGCGCGCAGCTCCATCATCGGGCCGAAGGGGCGCCCGAGGGGCTGCAGCCGCACCGTGATCGTGCCGCCCTCCATCGCCACCGACTCGCCGACGCGCACGCGCGCGAAGTCCCGCATGCCCCTGGGCACGGGCACGGTCATCAGGTCGTTGCCGAAGAAGACGTCGACCTTGCCACCGGCCATGCCCTTCACTTCAAGCGATACGTCGTAGCGGCCCATCGAGGGGACCTCGATCCGCCAGAACGCCACGTCGTCGACATCGGCCCAGCCGCCGATGGCCGCGGGCTTCGCGGGCGGTTCGCCGGCAAGCACGACCGCCGTCGGGCCCATGACGCGCGCGGCACCCGGCTCGAGGCGCGCGAACCCGTCCGGGCCGAACCTCGCCGCCGCCAGCCCGGCGGCCGGATCCTCGTCCGCCAGCACGTCGCCCGCCGCCACGCGTTCGAGCATGGCGCGCACCGACGCGGCCACGCGCGCCGACGGGAGCGCATAGGTCTTCATGCGGTCGGCGCGCGCGATGTTCAGCCCGATCACGCGGCCCTGGCTGTCGACGATCGGCGTGCCCACGCTGTTGGCCGGCACCACGCCATCATGCTGGATCACCTCGCCGAAGCCGGTCGCACGCCGGCTCACGGGACCGCCCGCGTTCGCGCGCACGTCGATCCATGTCGGGCGCAGGAGGCGCACCTCGAGCGTCCGCACCGATCCGCCGCTCCAGACGTCGACCATCGCCGATTCACCCGGGGCATGCGTGCGCAGCGGCGCGGCCGCCGCCTCGGGCGAATCGATCGGCACGCCGTCGATGCGCACGATCGCATCGCCTTCCTTGATCCCCACCTGGGATGCGCTGCCGCCCGGCACCACGGACACCACCATCTGCCCGAGGCCGTCGGGCAGCTTCGCGCGCTCTTCCTCGGCCGGCGGCCGCATCGCGATCCCGAGGTACGCCCGGCATGCGGCGTCCGACGACCCCGAGACATAGCGGCCGAGCGACCGGAACCCGAGCGCCATCGGTGCCATGCCGCGGCCCACGGTCACCACGGCGTCGCCGAGCGCCGGCTCCGGCGCGTCGGCGAAGTCCACGGGCGTGGCATCGGTGGAGGACGTCGCCACCAGCGCGAGGTCGAGGTCACGGTCGATCGCCACGCGCTTCCCCTGCACCGACAGCCCGTCGTTCAGCAGGATGTCGATCCGGCGCGCGCTGGCGCCCAGCTCGCTGGCCTTCGTCAGCACGTGGCCCTCGTCGTCGACGAACACGCCGTGGCAGGCGTCGCGCGAGTCGACGATCACAGTCACGATCGCGTCGGCGTACGGATCCGAGAGCGGTGCCAGGGCCTCGAGCGCGGCCGACCGGCGCTCGAACTGGTCGCGCCGCTCCTGCTCCGAATCCCCCGGCCTCGCCGGTCCATCCTCGCCCCGCCGCTCGGAATACCACTCGGCCGACGCCTCGATCGGGTCCTTCTCGGCATCCGACAGCCACGCGCCGGTCGCCAGCCCTTCCTTCATCGACTGCATGAGCGACTGCGCGCGCTCGGCCGTCGCCGCCAGGTTCAGGTCGGGGCGCTCGCTGGCGGCGGAGTTCACGCCCACCAGCCGGCCATCCAGGTCGAAGACCCCGCCGCCCGAGTCGCCCGGGCTGAGCGGCGCGTCGATCGCAAGCAGCCATCCATCGCGCCCGATCACGCGCCCCACCCGAAGCGGAGGCGGCCGCCACGGCGAACGCTCGGGCCCCAGCGGATGCCCAAGCGCGATCACCGGGGTTCCGGTCGAGAGTCCCTGCGCCGCACCGAGCTCGACGAAGGGCAGGTCGCGGCCCGCCGCCTCGATCTTCACGAGACCGACGTCTCCGTCGGGTCCGAAGTGCTGGCCGTACGTCAGGCCCTTCACTTCCGTGCCGTCCGCCAGCAGCACCTTCACCTCGCGGCCCGGCGCCTGCCCCACGTGGCCCGCGGTCAGCACCCAGCCGTCCGCGGAGATGATGGTGCCGCTTCCGGACCCTGCGTCCGGCGCACCCGGCGGGGCACCCGGCGCAGGCATCAGGATCCCGACCACCGATTCGCGCACCCGCGCGGCCACCTCGCGCACGCGCGACTCGAGCGTCCGCAGGTCATCCGGCGACCGGATCTCAGACGATGCCGACCCCGCTTCCGTCCCGGGACGCACATCCTGCCCCAGCGCCGCCGCAGGGACCCACGACACCACCGCCGCCGCCAGGAGTCGCTGCCCTGCGCGTCGGAGCGTGGGCCGCGCCATGGGCTAGCCGCGCGAGGATTCGCTGTCGTAGCGGCGATCGGGCGCGGCCCCGCCGGCCAGCCTGCCCTCGAGGTTCTTGCCCAGCCCCGTGCGCTCGCACACCTCGGCGATCGCATCGAGCTGCGCGGCCACCGCCTCCATCGACTCGGCGCGGTCCTGCGGCGCGATCTGCACGCAGGACAGCACCACGTCGGTGAACGCGGGCGGGATGCGCGCGTCCACCTCGTGCATCGGGCGCGGCATCTTGATCTGGCTCGGGCGCAGGCGGCGCTCGACGCTTGCCTCGCCCGAAGGCAGCGCGCACGGGATCTCGTCGTGCAACAGCACCCAGTGCAGCGTGGCGCCGAAGTTGTAGACGTCGGTGGCCGCCGTGATCGCCTCCTTGAAGGCCTGCTCGGGCGCGATGTAGCCCGGCGTGCCCTGGACGCGCGCCTTCTTGGTGCCGAC
>JBEITQ010000044.1:0-10393 GCA_040374835.1 Phycisphaeraceae bacterium
CGCCGGCCGCCGCCGTGGCCCGGCCGCGCCCGCGCGGGGCGGACCCGCCCGACTCGTCCGTCACGACGCGCTCGCCGCCGCCCTGGCCGCCGCCGAGGAACTGGAAGTCCTCGATGACGACGCGCATCTTGCTGCGCTTGCCGCCGCCGTTCTTGTCCTCCCAGGTGTCGAGCTTCAGCCGGCCCTCGATGAAGATCGGGCGGCCCTTGGCCATGTACTGCTTGATGACCTCGGCCTGCTTGCCCCACGCCTCGCAGTCGACGAAGGTGGTCTCCTCGCGGTCCTCGCCTTCCTTGGTGCGGTACTTGCGGTTGACCGCGAGCCCGATCTCGCAGACGGCCTGGTTGCCCGGCGTGTACTTCAGCTCGGGGTCTCGGGTCAGGTTTCCGATCAGCATCACCTTGTTGAGATTCGCCATGACGCGCCTCCTTCGTGTTCGGGGCCCGTTCGGCGCGCTGACGAAGGCGCCTGCCATGGCCCGCTGCATCCTTGCGCGGAGGGCGGCCGCGCCGCGTCTCCGTGTCCGAAGTATCCCCGCCCGGCTGCAGCAACTGCTGCAACGGGAAGTTTTTCCCCACGTCCGCATCGAGTTATCATGACCTGGTGGGATTTTTCCGTCCCGCCGTGATGCGGTCCCCCCGGCGATCACGCTTCTTCCGGTGAGTGGCCAGTCGAGCGGCGGAGTGACGGGATCTTCTCCCTTTTCACCCCGGCACGCAAACGCCGATCGACGCAAGCCCTGCCAGCGACCCGACCTCGCGCTCCACGCCTGCGCGGGGTCCGGTCGTTTTTCGGGACCCGCTTCCCCCGGTCCGAATGTCCTCATGTCCGCGCGCCGAGCACGCCGTGCGCACCCCGCACCAAGCGACGCGGGCCGCGCGTCCCGTCGTGGACGCGCGGCCCGCGGTCATTCAGGCGTGCGGACGGATCACTCCTCCGCGGCGGGTGCGCCGGCGGGGGCGTCGTCGCGCAGGCGCGCCTCGTCCATCGTGCGCTGGGCGGCCGAGGCGTTCTTCATCTCCTCGTCCGTCAGCTCGTCGTTGCGGATGACGAGCGCGCGCAGCATCTTCTCGCTCAGGCGGCAGTCGCGCTCGATCTCCTTGACCTTGCGCGTGTCGGCCGTGAAGCGCGACAGGAAGTAGACGCCGCGCTTGTTGCCCTTTACGTCGTAGGAGAGCCGGCGCTCGTCCCACTTCACCAGGCTGTGCAGCGTGGCCTCGCCCTTCGAGAGGACCTCCTTGATGTGGTCCATCGCGCCGTTCATGTCGGCCGAGGCCGACTGCGGGAAGAGGAACATCGCCTCGTACCGTCCGATCCGTGTTTCCGTGGTGGTCATGTGGTTTCCTTGTTCGTGCTGTCGATGGCCGCGCCGCGCGCGGCCCGTGTGTTGAACCGGTTCATGGCATCCTCGAGCCCCCGCGCCGCCCACGCCTCGGCCGCCTGCGCGGCCTCGTCGAGGGACGGCCCGACCAGCGCGAGCTGGTCGGGGGAGAACTTCCCGAGCACCCAGTCCGACTGCCGCACGCGCCCCGGCGGGTCGATCCCGATCCGCAGGCGCGCCCAGTGGTTGGACGAGAGCCTCAGGCCGATGTCGGCGAGCCCGTTGTGCCCGCCGCTGCTCCCGTCCGGCCGGAGCCGGATCGAGCCGCAGGGCAGGGCGAGGTCGTCGACGATCACGAGGATGTCCTTCGATGCCTCGAGCTTGAAGAAGCGCACGGCCTCCTGGACCGACTGGCCCGAGAGGTTCATGTACGTCATCGGCTTGAGGAGGAGGCACTTCTCCCCGCCGACCTCCGCCTCCACGGCCAGCCCGCCGAACCGGGACCTCGGCGCCGAACCGCGCGCGAGGCGCCCGGCAAGGCGGTCGACCACGTCGAAACCCACGTTGTGGCGGGTTCCTGCGTACTCGAGTCCGGGGTTTCCCAGTCCGACGATGAGCTTCATTGGTCACTCGCTGGCCGCGGCGGCGGTCACTTCTTGTCCTTGGACGCGCCCTCCGCGCCCTCCTCCTTCTTGGCGGTGAGGACCTCCGGCGCGGCCTTCGCCTCGGGCGAAGCGGCCTCGGCGGCGGCCTCCTCCTCCTTCATGACCTCGATGCGGCAGACGATCGCCTGCGGATCGGAGGCGGCGGCGATGCCGGCGGGGAGCTTCAGCTCCGCGACCGTCAGCGCATCGCCCATGTGGGAGAGGTCGATCTTGATCTCCTCCGGGATGTCGCGCACCTTGCACGAGACCTCGATCTCGGGCATGTCGTGCACGAGGATCGCGCCCGGCTTCTTCGCCGATTCCGGCGTGCCGACGAAGGTGAGGTGCACCTTGACGGTCACCGTCTCGTCGAGGTTGACGCGGGCGAGGTCCATGTGGATCACGTTGTCGCCGAGGAAGCCGAACTGCAGGTCCTTGACGAGGACCGTGTCGGTCTGGCCGTCCTCGAACTTGAGCGACAGCACGTGCGCGCCCCGCTTGAGGGCGTACGTGGCCTCGTGCTCGTTGAGGCTGATCGGCATCGGCGCGTTGCCGTGGACGAAGAGGTTCGCGGGCAGCTCGCCTGCCGCGCGGAGCCGGCGCGCGTACCGCGTGCCGAGCCGGTCGCGCTTCTTCGCGACGAGAGTGGGGGTCTCCTTGGACATTGTCGAAATGTCTCCTTTCTTAGGGGGGTTGGAGCCTGGTTCAGCGCTTCACGCCGATGCCCTCGCGGAACATGGCGCTGACGCTCTGGTCGTGGTGGATGCGGTGGACGGCCTCCCCGAGGAGGCGGGCCACGGAACGGATGACGAGCTTGCCCTCGAGGGGCTTCAGGCGCTCGCCGCCGGGGATCGTGTCGGTGACGGTGATGCGGGCGATGTCCGGGTTGGCGAGCCGCGCGAACGCCTGGCCGACGAGCACCGCGTGCGTGCACGCGCACTCGCAGCCGGTCGCGCCCTCCTCCATGACGACCTTCGCCGCCTCGGCCACGGTGCCGGCGGTCGAGATCATGTCGTCGAACATCAGGACGCGCCGGCCCTTCACGTCGCCGATCAGGTTCTTGACCACCACCTTGGAGCCGCTCTGGCGGCGCTTGTCGATGATGGCCATGTCCAGGCCGAGCAGGTTGGCGAACATGTTCGCCACCTTGACGTTGCCGACGTCCGGGCTGACGATCACGCAGTCGCCGAGGTCCGACTTGATCTGCGCGTAGTGCTCGACGAGCACCGGGGCCGCCGTCAGGTGGTCCACCGGGATGTCGAAGAAGCCCTGGATCTGCGCGGCGTGGAGGTCGACGCAGAGGACCCGGTTGCAGCCGCTGCTGACGATCAGGTTCGCGACGAGCTTCGCGGTGATCGGCACGCGCCCCTCGTCCTTGCGGTCCTGGCGCGCGTAGCCGAAGTAGGGGATCACGGCGGTGATCCGCTTGGCGCTCGCGCGGCGCAGGCAGTCGATGTAGACGAGCAGCTCCATCAGGCTGTCGTTCACCGGGAAGCAGGTGCTGGCCACGACGTAGCAGTCGCGGCCGCGCACGTCCTCGGCGAGCTTGACGAGCAGCTCCCCGTCGGGGAACTGCACGGTCTCGGCCTGGCCGAGCTGCATCTCGATGTGCTCGCACATGCGCTGCGCGAGGTCGCGCCCGCTGCGGGTGGCGAAGATCTTGAGGTGCTGGCGGTCGTGGGGGGTGCTCATCGGGAGGCTCCCATGGCCTGTCCGCCGCGGCCGGCGAGGATCGCCGACACCTCGGCAAGCTGCTCGGGGGTGTTCACGCTCAGCACGTCCTCGGGCGGCACGGCGTCGACGACGCTCACGCGGCGGCCGTCGCGCAGGAGGAGCTCGAAGACGTCGGTCAGGTAGTACTCGCCGCTCGCGTTCTGGTTGGTCACGCGGCGCAGCGCGTCGAAGAGGTCCGCGGTGCGGAAGCAGTAGTACGAGGGGTTGACCTCGCGGATCGCGCGCTGCGCCGGCGAGGCATCCTTGTGCTCGACGATGCGCGCGAATCCGCCCGCGGCGTCGCGCTCGATGCGGCCGTAGCCGGTGGGGTCCTGCACCACCGCGGTGGCGAGCGTGGCGGCCGCGCCGGTGCGGCGATGGGTGGCCAGCAGCACGTCGAGCGTGTGCGGGCGGACGAGCGGGCCGTCGCCGCACAGGACGAGCGTCTCCTCGCCGAGCATGCCGCGCTCGAAGAGCGGGCGCGCCATGTCGACCGCGTGCCCGGTGCCCAGCTGCGGGTCCTGCACCACGAACTCGGTGCCGGGCCGGCCCGCGAAGTGGCCGCGCACGAGCGGGGCGCCGTGGCCGACGACGAGCACGACGGGCGCGCATCCCGCGGCGCGCGCGGCGTCCACCACCCACTCGACCATCGGCCGGCCGTGGGCGTGGTGCATGACCTTCGGCAGGTCGCTCTTCATGCGCGTGCCCTTGCCGGCGGCGAGGACGATCGCGCTTCGCGAGATGGAGGAGTCGTTCGTCATGGGCGATGCATGCGCGCGGGGGAAGCGACGTTGGCCCGCTAGGATTCGAACCTAGACAAGCAGGACCAAAACCTGCTGTGCTACCGTTACACCACGGGCCAGGGCGTCGATGGGGTTGCCGTCTTCGTGCGCGTTGCCTCCAGGGGTTCGACCGTCACATGCCATTCGGTCTGGCGCGGCGGGAACACCCTGGCCGCGGCACCCTCGAGGCTGGAACAGGCGGTCTTGCCGCGTCGCCTGTCCCATGCGGCGCCAGGCACTGGCCTGTCGCCGACGGCCCATCGTTGAGGGACGGAAGAGGATACAGGAATATGCTTGGCGCTTCCCATGCCCACGCTCACCTCCTTCGATCCAGCCACCGGCGAGGCCGTCGGGTCCGTCGAGGCCGCGGCGCCCGCTGATATCGGACACGTCGTCGCCCGCGCGCGTGCGGCCCAGCCGGCGTGGGCGGCGCTCGGGCCGGAGGCGCGCGCGGCGTGCCTGAAGGCCGCGGTGCCCGACCTGCGCGCGGCCGCGCCGCGGATCGGCGAGCTGGTGACGCGCGAGATGGGCAAGCCGCTTCCCGAGGGGAAGGGCGAGGCGTCGCATGCGGCCGAGTCGCTCGCCGCCGAGGTCGACGGGATCGCCGAGGCGCTGCGTCCGCAGGTGATCGAGGACGCGAAGACCGTCACCACGCTGCACCGCGACCCGTTCGGGACCTGCGCCGCCATCACGCCGTGGAACTTCCCGGTGCTCATGCCGCAGCAGTCGGCGGTGCCGGCGCTCGTCGCCGGGAACGCGGTGATCCTGAAGCCGAGCGAGGAGACGCCGCTGTGCGCCCAGGCGTGGGCGGAGTGCCTGATGGCGCACCTGCCGCCGGGCGTGCTGCAGGTGGTGCACGGCGCGGGCGACGTGGGACGCGCGCTGGTGCGCGCCGACGTCGACCTGGTCGTCTTCACCGGCAGCCGCGAGACCGGCATCTCGATCATGAAGGACGCCGCGGAAGGCCTCAAGCGCGTGATCCTCGAGCTCGGCGGCAAGGACCCGCTGGTGGTGCTCGACGACGCCGACCTCGACGCCGCCGCCGCATTCGCCGTGCGCAACTGCTTCCGCAACGCCGGGCAGGTGTGCGTGAGCACCGAGCGGATCTACGTCGACCGGCGCGTGGCCGCGCCGTTCGTCGACCGCGTGCTGGAACGGACGCAGGCCCTGGTGCAGGGCCCGGGCACGCAGCCCGGGGTCTCGGTCGGGCCGATGGTGAACGCGCGGCAGAAGCGCAAGGTGCTGGGGCAGGTGGAGGCGGCGCGGCGCGCCGGCGCGCGCGTCCTCGCGGGCGGCGCCGAGGCGCCGGGCAACTTCGTGCCGCCGACGGTGCTCGTCGGCGTCGACCATTCGATGCCGATCATGCGCGAGGAGACCTTCGGGCCGGTCGCCTGCATCATGGAGTTCGAGGGGGACGACGAGGCGGTGCGGCTCGCCAACGACTCGCCCTACGGCCTGGGCGCGGCGGTCTTCGGCCGCGACGCGTCGCGCGCGGAACGCGTGGCGCGCCGCCTGGGCTCGGGCATGGTCGGCATCAACCGCGGCTGCGGCGGCGCGCCCGGCTCCCCGTGGGTGGGCGCGCACCAGTCCGGGTACGGGTTCCACGGCGGGCCCGAGGGACACCGCCAGTTCGCGCAACTCCGCATCGCCAGCCGCGCGAAGTGAGGTCCCTGCGATGGCCCGCCCCATCACCGCGGAACTCGTCCTGACCGGCTACATGCGCGGGGCGTTCCCCATGTGCGAGCCGGAGACCGGCCGCATCGACTGGTTCACGTGCGATCCGCGCGCCCTCGTGCCCCTCGACGCGCGGTTCCGCGTCCCGCGCTCGCTGCAGCGCACGGTGCGCGGCGGGCGGTTCGAGATCCGCGTCGACACCGCCTTCGACCGGGTGGTCGAGGGCTGCGCGCGCGACCGCGGCGCCGACAACCGGAACTGGATCGGGCCGGAGATCCGCCGCGTCTACGGGGAGCTGCACGCGATGGGCTTCGCGCACTCCGTGGAGGCCTGGCGCGGCGGCGAGCTGGTCGGGGGCCTCTACGGCGTGGCGCTCAAGGGCGCGTTCTTCGGCGAGAGCATGTTCCACGTGCCGGGTCCGGGCACCGACGCGAGCAAGGCATGCCTGGTGCACCTGGTCGCGCGCCTGCGTCGCGGCGGCTTCCTGCTCTGCGACAGCCAGTACTCCAACGACCACATGTCGCAGTTCGGCGTGTTCGAGGTCGGCGCGCGCGAATATGCATCGATGCTCGAGGATGCCCTCGAGGCCGACGGACGCTGGGACGTGGAGGGCGACCCGCTTCAGGGCCGCTGAGCGGCCGCCGCGCGCTCGACGCGCGTGCGGAGCGCCGCGCGCGACATGAGCGTGAACCGCGCCGGCACCGGGGCGACCTCGCGCGACAGCGCCGCACGGCGGGCCGCGTCGGGCCGTCGATCACGGGGTCGGGCGATGGGGGCGGTGGCGGTCATCGAGGCAGGATCCTACGGGATGCTTCCCGTTCGTCAATCCCGAATCTCCGCAAGTCCATGCGGCAGCGGGCGTTGCGAACCGATAATCGCCCGTTGCGCCGGGGCGGCCGTTCACACGTTGAACAGGAAGTGGCACACGTCGCCGTCGTGCATGACGTAGCCCTTGCCTTCGGCGCGCATGCGGCCGGCCTCGCGGATGGCCTTCTCGGAGCCGTGCTTCTCGAGGTCGGCCACGGAGTAGATCTCGGCACGGATGAAGCCGCGCTCGAAGTCGGTGTGGATGACGCCGGCGGCCTGCGGCGCGGTCGCGCCCTTGTGCACGGTCCAGGCCCGCACTTCCTTGGGCCCGGCGGTGAAGTAGCTCTGGAGCCCCAGCAGGTCGTACGCCGCGCGCGCCACGGAGTGCAGCGCGGGCTCGTTCATGCCGAGCGCCGCGAGCATCTCGGCGCGGTCCGCCTCGGCAAGCTCGGCGAGCTCGCTCTCGATCTTCGCGCAGACCACGACCACCTTGCCGCCGTTGGCCGCGGCGTAGTCGCGCACCTTGGCGACCAGGGGCCCGCTGCCGGTGGGGTCGGAGTCGTCGACGTTGGCCACGAACAGCACCGGCTTGGCCGTGATCATGCCGAGCGAGCGCAGCACGCGCCGCTCCTCGTCCTCGAGGCGCAGGCCGCGGACCGGCTGGCCTGCGTCGAGGCAGGCCTTGCACTTCTGCAGGACCGCGACCTTGGCGATGGCCTCCTTGTCGCCGCCCTTGGCGGTGCGCTGGGCCTTGTCGAGGGTGTTCTCGACCACCTGCATGTCGGCGAGCATGAGCTCGGTCTCGATGGTGCCGATGTCCCGGATGGGGTCCACCGACCCCTCGACGTGGACGATGTCGGCGTCCTCGAAGCAGCGCACCACGTGGAGGATGGCGTCCACCTCGCGGATGTGGCTGAGGAACTTGTTGCCGAGGCCCTCGCCTTCGCTCGCGCCACGGACGATGCCGGCGATGTCGACGAGGCGGATGATGGCGGGGATGACCTTCTGGGTCTCGATGTGGCGGGTGATCGCCGCGAGCCGGTCGTCCGGCACGGTGATCACGCCGACGTTCGGCTCGATGGTGCAGAAGGGGTAGTTGGCGGCCTCGATCCCGGCCGCGGTGAGCGCGTTGAAGAGCGTGCTCTTCCCGACGTTCGGAAGGCCGACGATTCCTGCTTCCATGGGGGGAGGGATGGTACGCTTTCCCCCGCAGGACGTCCCATCCGGGACGGGCGCGGCAGGATGCTGCGTCTCCCTGCGGCCGGCGCGGTCACGGACGACCAATGGCCTCGGAGTCGAGCGGGTTCCCATCCCCACGCAGCGCATCCGCGTTCGAGCGCCGAATGGTCGCCGTGGGCATCGCATGCGCGGTGCTCGTGGGCGCCATGGCGGCACGCCTCTTCAGCCTGACGGTGGTCTCCGGCGGCGAGCAGCGGGCGATCGCCGAGGGCCGGCTCGACCGCAGCACGCTGCTGCCGACGGTGCGCGGATCGATCCTCGACCGCAAGGGACGCGAGCTCGCCCGGAGCGTGCCGAGCTACGACCTGGCCGTCTTCTATCCCGCGATCAACGGCGCCTGGGTCGACGAGCGGGCGCTCGCCGGGGCGCGCAAGGCGGCGGGCCGCGCGGCCTGGAACCGGATGGGCCCCTCCGAGCGCGGGGAGCGGATCGCGGAGCGCCAGCGCGCGCTCGCGGCGGAGCTCGACGCGGTGCTCGCCGAGGCGTGCGCGGCGGCCGGGCTGTCGCGCGACGAGCTCGCGGCGCGCATGGGCGAGGTGCGCACGCAGGTCGAGAAGAAGGCGAACGCGGTGTGGGAGGCGCGCCTGGACATCGAGCGCGCCAAGTACGGCGAGGAGGCCGAGGACCGCTTCGAGGCCCGGCCGATCGCCGAGCAGGGCGAGCCGCACGTGATCGCCACGCAGCTTCCCGCCAAGGCCGCCTTCGCGCTGCGCAAGCTGGCGGACGCGCATCCCGGGATCATCGAGGTGCAGGACAGCACGCGGCGCGTCTATCCGTGGGAGTCCGCGCGGATCGAGTTCGACCGGGCGTGGCTGCCGACGCCGCTGCGCGGCGCGCCGGTCACCATCGACCTCGCGGGCGTGGCCGACCACGTGGTGGGCACGGTGCGCGAGGAGGTCTGGCGCGAGGACCTCGACCGGCGGCCGTTCCGGACCGTGGGGGCGGCGGGCGACGTGGCGACCGACCTCGGCGGCTACCGCCCGGGCCGCGACATGATCGGCGCGCGCGGGCTCGAGCGCGCCTACGAGGACCGCCTCCGCGGCGCGCGCGGCCGCCTGGTGCACCGCCTCGACACCGGCGAGGAGCGGCGCACCGAGCCGACGCGCGGCGAGGACCTGGAGCTCACGATCGACATCGCGCTCCAGGCGCGCGTGCAGGCGGCGTTCGACCCGCGCGTGGGCCTGGCCGTCTCGCAGCAGTGGCACTACGGGTGGAACGCCGACGGCACGCCGAAGCCGGTGCCGCTCGGGCTCGACGCGCCGCTCAACGGCGCGGTGGTCGTGCTCGACATCGACACGGGCGAGGTGCTGTCGATGGTGTCGTGGCCGACGGTCGCCTCGGGGGCGGAGTTCGGCCGGCCGGAGCGCCTGCTGCGCACGCCCGAGCTGAACCGCGCGCTGGAGGCGCCGTACCCGCCGGGCTCGCTGATCAAGCCGATCGTCTACGTGAGCGCGGTGCGCGCGGGCGCGGCGGACCGCGACGTGGAGATCGACTGCAACGGCCACTACTTCGGCGCCCACGAGCCCTTCGGCCGCTGCTGGATCTACCGCTCGCAGTTCCGCTTCCTGACGCACTCGAAGCAGGTGGGCGGGCCGCTGGCGGTGGAAGGGGCGATCAGCCGCAGCTGCAACATCTTCTTCTACACGCTGGCCGACCGCATGGGGCTGCCGACGCTGACGCGGTGGTACCGCGAGTTCGGCCTCGGCGAGCGGATCGACTGCGGCCTGGCGCGCGAGGAAGCGGTGCGCGACGCGTCCGGCGCCGTGGTCGGCACGCGCTGGGTCGGCGAGCATCCGGGCATCCTGCCCTCGGAACGCGCGATGGCCGAGATCGCGCGCGTGCGCGACCGGATCGCGCCGGTGATCGCGGGCATCGGGCAGGGGCCGGTGGCGTGGACGCCGCTGCAGGCGGCGAACGCCTATGCGACGCTCGCGCGCGGCGGGCTCATCCGCGACGCGTCGCTCCTGCGCACCGAGGTGCCCGGCCGGCCCGAGCGGCGCACGGGCGACCTGCGGCTCGACCCCGTCAGCTGCGACCGTGCGCTCGAGGGCCTTCGCCAGGCCGTGAGCGAACGGGCGGGCACGGGGCACCACATCTCGTACGCCGACCGCACGCAGGAGCCGATCATCAACGTGCCGGGCGTCACCGTCTGGGCGAAGACCGGCACCGCGCAGGCGCCGTTCGTGCGCATGGACGACGACGGCGACGGGACG
>JBEITQ010000089.1:0-7619 GCA_040374835.1 Phycisphaeraceae bacterium
CGCGTCACGGTGCGCACCAACATCTCGCGCCTCGTCGGCGGCGCCACCGAGGAGACGATCATCGCCCGCGTCGGCGAGGGCATCATCGCCACCATCGGCAGTGCGGAGAACCACAAGGCGGTGCTCGAGCACCCCGACCGCATCTCCAAGACCGTGCTCGCCAAGGGCCTCGACAGCGGCACCGCCTTCGAGATCCTCTCGATCGACATCGCCGACATCGACGTGGGCGAGAACATCGGCGCCAACCTGCAGACCGCGCAGGCCGAGGCCGACACCAAGCGCTTCCAGGCGCAGGCCGAGCAGCGCCGCGCGCTGGCCGTGGCGCAGGAGGCCGAGTTCCAGGCCGAGGAGCAGAAGAACCGCGCCCTCGTCGTGCTCGCCGAGGCCGAGGTCCCCAAGGCCATCAGCGAGGCCCTGCGCAAGGGCAACATGGGCCTGATGGACTACTACCGCATGCAGAACGTGATGGCCGACACGTCGATGCGCGCTTCGCTCGGGAAGCCGGAGCAGCAGGGCTGACGCGCGGCGTCGGCCCGCGCGGCCCATGCCGGTGCTGCACGTGGCCATGCCCGTGTTCGACGAGGGGCCGACGCTGTCGCGCATCGTCGACCGGGTGATGGGCGCGCCGCTGCCTGCCGGGTGGTCGCTGCGGCTCGTGATGGTCGACGACGGCAGCCGCGCGGAGGCCGCGCGCGTGGCGCGCGAGGCCCGCGAGCGCGGCGGCAGCTCGGCCGAGCTGCTCGTCCACCCCGAGAACCGCGGCAAGGGCGCCGCCCTCATGACCGCCTTCGACCACGTGCTCGCGGGCGCGGCGGACGCCGACGCGGTGCTCGTGCAGGACGCCGACCTCGAGTACGACCCCGCGGACTACCCCGCCCTGCTCGCGGCGCTCGGGCCCGGGACCGGCGCCGTCTTCGGCAACCGCTGGGCGGGCGCGCGCCCCGCGGGCGCGTGGCGGCGCCTTCATGCGGCGGCGAACGGGTTCCTCACATGGGCGAGCGACCTGGCCACGGGCCTGGGCGTCCACGACATGGAGTGCTGCTACAAGCTGCTGCGCGTGCCGGTGCTGCGCGAGGTCCGGCCGTGGCTCACCGAGGAGCGCTTCGGCATCGAGCCGCAGGTGGCGGCGGCGCTCGCACGGGCGCGCGTCCGGGTGGCGGAGGTGCCGGTGCGCTACGAGCCGCGCGGCTTCGCCGAGGGGAAGAAGATCCGCTGGACCGACGGCGTGCGCGCGCTGTGGGTGATCGCGCGCGAGCGCGCGCGGCGCGCGCCCGGGTAAGGTGCGCCCCCGATGACCGACGGCCAGCTCCGCGACATCGCGCGCCGGACGATGACCCCGCGCAGCATCGCGATCCAGGTCGTGGGCTTCGCGATCGGCGTGGCGATCGTCGCATGGATCGTGAAGGGGGCGCTGGAGGCGGCGAACGCCCCGGGGCGCGCCGGGATCATGGAGAGCGTCTCGGCGGCGTGGCAGTCGCGGCCATGGCTCGTCGCGGGGATCGCGATCACGACGGTGCTCAGCATGGTGATCGACGGGGCCCTCTTCTGGCTGGTGCTGCTGCCGGTGCGCCGCCTGGGATTCATGGAACTGCAGTGGGTCACCTACGCGGCGGCCACGAGCAACTTCTTCCCGGTCCGCCTGGGCCTGCCCGCGCGGTACGCCTACGCGATGCTCGCCAACCGGATGTCCTTCGCCGAGAGCACGGCGTGGTTCGCGGCGACCACCGTCGTGATCCTGGTGTCACTCGGCGCGGTCGTGGTGGCGACCGCGGTCGATCCGCGCCCCGACCTCGTGTGGTGCCTGCTGGTGGTGGGCGTGCTCGCCGCCGGCGGCCTGGCGCTCCAGCGGGTCGCGCGCCTCGCGCCCGTGCAGCGCGTCATGGGCAGGTGGACGCCGATGCTCACCACGCAGTCCACCTACTGGGTGGGGACGCTGCTGCGCGCCGGGGAGGTGCTCCTCTGGATCGTGCGCATGTGGTGCGCGGGCGAGATCCTGGGCCTGGGGCTCGACTTCGCGACGGTCACGGTGCTGGGGGTGGCGTCGATCGCGGTGATGCTCAACCCGCTCGGACGCGTCGGCTTCCGCGAGGCGACCACGGTGGTGGTGGCCAACTGGATGGCGGGCGGCGGCCTCGACGTCGCGCACGCCGACGCGGGCTTCACGCAGCTGGCGCTCCTGGAGAGCCTGGGGGAGATGTTCGCCACGATCCCGATGGGAATCCTGGCCATCCCCTTCCTGGCGAGGTGGTGGCGGCGACGCCGCGCGGAGGCGTGAGCGCTCAGCGCAGGACGCGCCGCAGGCCGTCGTCGATCCGCAGGTAGGAGAGGCGCATGCGCTCGGCGCGGCTGCCGATCCACGGGGCGCGACCCGACGCGCGGTCGACGCGGCCGAGCGCCGCGCGCACGTCCTCGAGCACCGGCTCCGCGCGCGACGCGCCGGCCGCATGCAGCTGCGCGAGCCAGCGCACGCACGCGGCGTTCAGCGCGAGCGCCTGCAGACCGTCGACCACCGGCCAGCCGTAGTAGCCGCTGCCCCACGCCCGGTGCCCGAGCACCGTGGCGCGCAGCCACCGCGTGAGGAGCTCGTCGATGGCGTCCGCGTCGGGCGAGGCCTCGATGCGCATCACCCGGTCGACGGCCTCGAACGCGAACCCGCCCGGCCAGCGTCCGCCCATGGCGGGCACCGGGCCGCGCGCCCGCGCGAAGCGCCGGCTGCGCAGGTACTGGCCGACCACCGTGCGCAGCCGTCCGGTACGCGAGATCTCGGGGATCTTCGGATCCTCCAGGCGGAAGAACGCCGCCTGCCGCAGCGTGGCCCGCTGCGCACGCGTCGGCGGCTCGACCGGGTGGAGCGGCAGCTCGTCGGGAAGCGCCGCGACCAGGGTCTCCATCAGCTCGCGCAGGCGGGGCCCGCGGACCTTCGCGAAGCGGGCGCGCGCCAGCTGCTGCCCGAGCCACGCCAGGCCGTCGAGCCGCAGCGCGAGCGTGCGCGAGCGGTCGCGCAGCCATGCGTCGAGCGTCTCGGCGACCGCATCGGCCTCGTCCGGGGTGGCCTCGGTGGTCGCGTCGAGGAACGTCCGGGTCGGCACCACCTCGGGGATCTCGCCCGCCATGCGCCGCACGTCGCGCGCATGGGTGCCGAGCTCCGCCCCCTGCGAACCGAGCACGCTCGCGCAGGCGAAGCTGATGCCCACGTGCGCGCGGCGGGCGTCGGGCGCGAGGATCCACGGGAAGAGCTGGCACGCGATCGGCTTCGCCTCCAGGCCATGCTCGGCATGGATGCGGCATCGGCCGCCGTCCATCAGGAACACGCACGCCCCGTCCTCGCGCTGCGCGAGGAAGGAGCCGCCGCGGAACTCGGCCGTCACCGGCCGCCCGAGCTTCGCCTCCCATCCCTGGGCGCGCAGGCGATCGAGGTCCGACGGCCTGAGCTGCACCGTGAAGTCGCGGCAGCAGTCGCCGCAGCCGTGGCAGGAATAGCGCTGCCCGGGAAGCCGCAGCACCGCGAGCGGGATCGCCGGGCGCGCGCCGCTCACCAGAGGATCCGCTTGTGGGCCACGAGGTAGGCCAGCCGCCGGACGGCGCGGCCGCGGTGGCTGATGGCGTTCTTCTCCTCGGGCGGGAGCTCTGCGCTGGAGACCCCGCGCTCCGGGAGGTGCAGCCACGGGTCGTAGCCGAAGCCGTGCGCGCCGCGGGGCGCGTCGCCGATCACGCCCTCCATCTCGCCGCGGGTCTCGACCAGCACCTCGCCCGCGGGCGTCGCGATGCACATCGTGCACACGAAGCGCGCGGTGCGGCGGTGGGCAGGCACGCCCTGCATCGCCTCGGCCAGCCGCGCGTTGTTGCGCGCGTCGCGCTCCGCGCGCGAGCCCTCGCGGCCGGCCCAGTGCGCGCTGTGCACGCCGGGGGCGCCGAGCAGCGCGTCGACCTCGAGCCCGCTGTCGTCGGCGAGCACCGCCTCGCCGACCGCGCGCGCGTAGTGGAGCGCCTTCAGGCGCGCGTTCTGCTCGAAGGTGGGGTGCGGCTCCTCGGGCTCCGCCGGGACGGGCCGCCCGGTCTCGGCGAGCGACAGCACGGTGAAGCCGAGCGGCGCGAGCACCGCGCGGATCTCCTCGACCTTGTGCGGGTTGCCGGTGGCGACGACGATCCGCATGGCGACCTCAGGTCTGCAGGACGCCGGTGCGGAACGGCGCGTCGGCGGGCGCCTGCCAGGCGACGCGCACCGCGGCGACCAGCTCGTCGCGGGTGCGCGCGGGCTCGATGATCCGGTCCACCCAGCCGCGGCTCGCCGCCCAGCGGATGTCCTGCTGCTCGGAATAGCTCTTCGTGATCGCCTCGAGCAGCTGCTTGCGCATCGCCTCGTCGACCTTCTCGCCCTTGCGCTCGCGCGCGGCGAGGTCGATCTGCAGCAGCGTGCTCGCCGCCTGCGCCGCGCCCATGACGCTGCAGCGTGCGCCGGGCCACGCGAGCGTGAGCAGCGGGTCGAACGCGCGGCCGCACATCGCGTAGTTGCCGGCGCCGTAGCTGCCGCCGAGGACCAGCACCAGCTTGGGCACCACGCAGTTGGACATGGCGTTCACCATCTTGGCGCCGGCGCGGATGATGCCGCCCTGCTCGCTGTCGCGGCCCACCATGAAGCCGGTGGTGTCGTGCACGAACAGCAGCGGGATGCGCCGCTGGTTGTAGTCCATGATGAAACGCGCGGCCTTGTCGGCGCTGTCGTCGTAGATCACCGCCGGCATGTTGGTGGCGACCGGCGGGCCGGCCTTGCCGCCGGGCATCTTCCGCTGCGAGAGCCTGCGCTGGTTGGCCACGATTCCCACCGGGAATCCGCCGATCCGCGCGTAGGCGCAGACGATCGACCGGCCGTACTCGGCGCGGTACTCGTCCATGCTGCCGCCGTCGACCACGCAGGAGAGCAGCTCGGACATGTCGTACTGCTCGCCCGGGCGGTCGCGGAACACCTTGAGCGCGTCGGCGGGGTCGCGCGCGGGCGCACTGGGCGCCTCGGGCGGCTGGGGCACCCGCGGCGCGGCGCGGCTGGCGCGCATCAGGCTGCGCAGGCGCGCGATGCACGCCGGGTCGTCCTTCTCGCGGAAGTCGATCGTGCCGGAGACCTGGGCGTGCATCTCCGCGCCGCCGAGGTCCTCGCTCGAGACGTCCTGCCCGATCGCGGCCTTCACCAGGGCGGGGCCCGCCAGGTACAGGCCGCTTCCCTCGGTCATGAGGAGCGTGTCGCAGAGGACCGGCAGGTAGCCGCCGCCCGCCACGCAGTTGCCCATGATGGCCGCGTACTGGGGAATGCCGGCGGCGCTGATCACCGCGTTGTTGCGGAAGATGCGGCCGAAGTCGTCGGTGTCGGGGAAGACGTCCTCCTGCAGCGGCAGGAACACGCCGGCGCTGTCCACGAGGTAGACGAGCGGCAGCCGCGCGCGCTCGGCGATCACCTGGGCGCGGATGATCTTCTTGCACGTCATCGGGAAGAACGCGCCCGCCTTCACGGTGGCGTCGTTGGCGACCACCATCGCCTGGCGGCCCTCGACGGTGCCGATCCCGGTGACCACGCCGGCGGCCGGCGCGCCGCCGTACTCGCGGTACATGTTCCAGGCCGCGAACAGGCCGCACTCCAGGAAGTGCGTGCCGGGGTCGACGAGCGCGGCGATGCGCTCGCGCGCGGTCATGCGGCCGTGGCGGTGCTGGCGCTCGATGCCCGAGGGGCCCCCGCCCTGCTCGATGCGCGCGGCATCGGCGACGAACTGGGCGATCGCGGCGTGGATCCCTTCGGGTGCGGCGGCGGTGGACATGCGGGGGAGAGCATAGGAGCGCAGGCCGCGTTGCCGATAACGGCGCGGCCCGCGGGCCGTGCGGCGCGGTTGTGGCACGCCTCGCTTCCACTACACTGTTCGGCTCGATTCAACGAAGGAAGCGATACGACGCAATGACGATTTCCGCAACGAAGAAGGCCGCCGTGATCGGCGCCAACCGGACCCACGCCACCGACACGGGCTCGCCCGAGGTCCAGGTGGCCATCCTCAGCGAGCGCATCGGCGCGCTGCAGGAGCACTTCAAGGCCAACCCGAAGGACCACCACGGCCGCCGCGGCCTGCTGTTCATGGTCGGCCGCCGCAACCGTCTCCTGGGCTACCTCGCGCGCACCGACCGCGAGCGCTACCAGAAGCTCATCCAGAAGCTCGGACTCCGCAAGTAAGGCGCGCAGCCCCGGCCGCCCGAGGGCGGCAGTCGGCATTGCGCAGCCTTCCGCGAACCGGACGGACCTGCGCCGTGGCACTGCCCCGACGGCGGACGGACATCGTGCATCCGCACGCTGCCGCCGGCACCGAGCCACCCCGAACCAACGAAACGCCAGAGAAAGAAAGAGGCACGAAATGTCAGAGAACACCGTCAAGCACGTCATCGTCGAGCGCGAGATCGGCGGGCGCACCCTCCGGCTCGAGACCGGCAAGGTCGCCAAGCTCGCCAGCGGCGCGATCATCACCAGCTACGGCGACACCGTCGTCCTGTGCACCGCCGTGCGCGCCAACCCGCGCGCGGGCATCGACTTCTTCCCGCTGACCTGCGACTACCGCGAGCGCACCGCCGCCGCCGGCAAGTACCCGGGCGGCTTCAAGAAGCGCGAGGGCGCGCCGAGCGAGAAGGAGATCCTCACCATGCGGATGATGGATCGCCCGATCCGCCCGCTGTTCCCCGAGGGCTTCATCGACGAGATCCAGCTGCAGTGCATCGTGCTCAGCCACGACGGCCAGAACGACAGCGACGTGCTCGCCTGCACCGGCGCCAGCGCGGCGCTCTCGGTGACCGACGCCCCCTTCCAAGGCCCCATCGCCACCGTGCGCGTGGGCCGCGTCATCACCGAGCAGGGCGCGCAGTTCGTGATCAACCCGACGGTCGCGCAGCTCGACTTCAGCGACCTCGACCTGGTGCTCTCCGGCCACAGGGACGGCATCAACATGATCGAGGTCGGCGCAGCCGAGATCGACGAGAAGTCGATGCTCGAGGCGATCCGCTTCGGCTGGGAGCAGGGCATCAAGCCCATCCTCTCGATGATCGACGAGCTGCGCACCAAGTGCGGCGCGCCCGAGCACAAGATGGGCGCCCCCGTGCTGCCCTCCGACGACGTGATGAAGCTCGTCAAGGAGAAGGCGTGGGACTCCATGAAGGACGCCCGCCGGATCCCCGGCAAGCGCGACCGCAACGCAAAGGTCGACGAGGTCAAGAAGTACGTCCTCGACACCTTCTTCGCCATGCCCGCCGGCGACGTGTCGTTCGGCGCCTGGCAGGCCGCCGACAAGCGCGCCAAGGAGGCCAAGGAGGCCCTGCGGATCCTCGAGAAGAAGATCACGCATGACCTGGTGTCCAACCACGGCGTCCGCCCGGACGGCCGTACCAAGGACCAGATCCGCAGGCTCGACATGGAGGTGGGCATCCTGCCCCGCACCCACGGCAGCGCGTTCTTCCAGCGCGGCGAGACTCAGTCGATCGTCACGTGCACGCTCGGCACCATCAAGGACGAGCAGATCGTCGACGGCCTGCTGCCGGAGTACGCGAAGAAGTTCTACCTGCACTACAACTTCCCGCCCTTCTGCACGGGCGAGGCCGGC
>JBEITQ010000074.1:0-8505 GCA_040374835.1 Phycisphaeraceae bacterium
GCTGGTGACGCCGTAGACCTTGTGGTTGATGCCGGCGCCGGGCTTCGAGCTCATGAACGCGTCGGGCAGCGCGTACTTGCGCACCCGGGCGCGCGAGACGATCCACTCGATGTGCGCCGGCGTGATGTTCTCGTCGGGGCCGAGGTAGACGAGCTCCTTGGTGCCGGAGCGGTCCACCACCAGCGGCCTGACCGCCGGGTCGTCGACGATCAGGTCGAGCACGCTGTCCACGAAGCTCTTCACGCAGCGGGTGATGTCCGCGTCGTGCTCGAGCAGGATGGCGGCCTTGGCGCCGCCCTCGGGGATGTCCTTGTTCTTCTGCTGCTGCGCCCACGACAGGCCGTAGACCTCGTCGAAGACGCGCTCGCGCTCGCGTGCGTGCTGCGCCGCGGTGGCCGGCTTGACGACGCGCAGGCCGCCGCGGGCGATCTCCTTGAAGCGGTTGTGGAAGCCGAAGTAGCCGCGGCCGAACACGAAGAATGTGCCGTAGGGAAGCTCCGGGCGGCGGTCGTCGCGCAGGAACGACGGGTCGAGCCGCAGCGACAGGCCGAAGCGGCGCGGCAGGAAGTAGTTGGTGCGGAAGGTCGACTCGACCGCGTCGAGCATCGAGCTCAGGATGGTGTCCGTCCCGTCCGGGTCCTCCTTGGTGCCGATGCGCTCGCGGATCGCGGCGGCGCGTGCGGCGAATTCTGCGTCGGCGACGGCGCCCTTCGGGTCGAAGCGCGCGCGGAACAGGGCGCCGACGTCCGAGACGATCGGCATCGCGCGCTCGGCGGTGGCCACGATGCGCTCGATCGAGAAGAGGAGCCGGTCACGGTGCACCAGGCGCTGGTGGACGAGGGTGCACAGCCCGAGGATGAGCTCGGCCTCGTCGATCGACATGCCGGCATGCCGGTTGGCGAGCTCGACCGACTCCGAGTCCACCCACTTGACGCGGGTGATGTCGTGCTCGAGCTGCCTCCACGCGGCCGCGGAGGTGTCCACCGACCGGCCGTCCTGCGTCTGGATCACGAAGCCCAGGAGCGACACCGAGCCGTGCGGCGGGTCGGCGACCTGGTCGAGGTAGGCGCGCTGGATGTTGATCTGCCCGCGGCTCATCACCTGCGCCACGCGCTCGAGCATGGTGCGGGTGCGTGCGTTCGAGTAGGCGATCGTGATCCGGGTGAGTTCCCCGGCGAGCTCGGGCTCGGTCTCGACCGCGGTGCCCTCGGTGCCGCTCACGGCGGCGAACAGCTTGCGGTGCCTGTTGAGCCGGTGGGGCGTGAGGGTCAGCGCGTACTCGGCGGCGCATCCGGCGAAGTAGGCGCGGATCGCCTCCTCGCTCCAGTCGGGCGCGTTGGCGCGGGCCCACTCGATGGTGGCGCGCAGCTTCTCGGCCTGCGCGGGGCTCGACGGGCTGAAGGGCTCGCGGTCGCCGAGCTCGAACGCGTCGACGATCAGGTTGCCGTCCTTGGACGTGTGGATCTTCGCCGCGCGCAGCGAGGGCTGCATGGGAAGCGACGCCACCACCTCGGCGAGGACGCCGGGGCGGTTGCCCTCGCGGAAATAGGTCCACTCGCGGCCGTCCTCGCTGCGGATCGTCAGGTGGAGCGGCTGCCCGGATGCCTTCGCCGCGATGATGGCGCGCAGGTGCGCGGCCACGCGCGCGGGCGGCGTGTCCTCGAAGTACATCCGCGGCATCTGCGAGACGAACCACGGCACCATCGTCTCGGCGGCCTGCGCAAAGCCCCGTCCGAGGTCGCTCGCGAGGACCGTCGGGTCCGGCACGGCGTTCGCGGGCGTGGCGGCGGCAAGCGTGGGGTTCCCAGGGTGCATCCCGGACGTGATACCACGCCGGGGCAGGGGCGTTCAACGCATGCAATTCCGGACGGCGCAGCGGTTTCCGCCCGCCGGGTGCATGGCTATCCTTGAAGATTCGGCCTGCCGGCCGCGCGGGCATGCTCGTCGCCACCATCGGCAACTTCGACGGCGTCCACCTCGGGCACCAGGCGCTGGTCGCGGCGGCCCGCCGGGAGGCCGGTTCAGGGGGCCGGACGGTCGCGGTCACGTTCGAGCCGCTCCCGGCGTCGGTGCTCCGGCCGGCGGACGCGCCCCCGCGCCTCACCGACGCACGCACCCGCGAACGCCTCCTGCTCGAGGCCGGCTGCGACGAGGTGCGCACGATCGATCCGCGCCAGGGCGTCCTGGGCGAGGACCCGGAGGCCTTCATCTCCTCGCTGCGCCGGACGCTGCCGTTCGACGCCGTGGTCGAGGGAACCGACTTCCGCTTCGGCCGCGGACGAAGCGGCGACATCGGCACGCTGCGCGCCCTCGGCGCCCGCGGCGGGTTCCGCGCGATCGCGATCGACGACGTCGACGTGGACCTGCCGGACGGCGGCCGCGTCGCGGCGCGCTCGTCGCTGGTGCGCTGGATGCTCGCGGTTGGGCGCGTGGCGGACGCCGCGCGGCTCCTCGGCCGCGCGCACGCGGTGCGCGGCACGGTGGAGCGGGGCGACCGCCGCGGGCGGACGCTCGGCTTCCCGACGGCGAACGTCGGCGTGCCCTCGTGCATGCTGCCGCGCGACGGCGTCTATGCGGGGCGTGCGCTGGTCGACGGCCGGACATGGCCCGCGGCGATCTCGATCGGCACCAAGCCGACCTTCGGTCGCTCGGCGCGCACGTGCGAGGCGCACGTCGTCGGCCTGTCCCGCGGCGCGGACGACTACGGATGGGACATCGAGCTCTGCTTCGACGCGTGGATCCGCGGCCAGTGGCGCTTCCCCGGCCCCGAGGCGCTCGCGGCCCGGCTGCGCGAGGACGTCGCCGAGGCGGCGTCGCGCGCGCGCGACGCGGCCGTCGCGTAAGGTGCGTGCGCCGATGGAGTACCGCTCGACCGCCACCCATGCCGAGATCGCCCGGCGCCTCCGCGCCGCGCGCCGGCCGTTCGTGACCACGCACTTCAAGCCAGACGGCGACGCGCTGGGGTCGGTGCTTGCGCTCTCTCGCGCGCTCGCGGGCCTCGGCGCGCAGGTCGATGCGGCCGTCGCCGGCCCGATCGACCGCACGATCCTCGGGCTCGCGTCCGAGGGCGAGTTCCGCCATGCCGCGCGCGGGCCGGTCGAGCCGCGCGAGGGGTGCGACCTCGCGGTCGTGCTCGACACCGGCGCGGAGAGCCAGCTCGAGCACTGCCGCGACTGGCTGCGCGCGCACCCGGACCTCGTCGTCGGCATCGACCACCACGCCAACGGCAGCGCCATCGCGCCGGCACGCCTGGTCGACGCCTCGTGCGCCAGCTGCACGCAGCTCCTGGTCGAGGTGCTCGACGAGCTCGGCGTGCCGCTTGCGCCCGCGGGCGGACGGCGCATGCGCCGCACCATCGCCGAGGCGATCTTCGCGGGGCTTGCCACCGACACCGGCTGGTTCCGCTTCAGCGGCGCCGACGACCGCGTCTACCAGCTGGGCGCACGGCTCCTGGCCGCCGGCGTCGACAAGGACGCGCTGTTCCGGATGCTCGAGCAGGGCGACGCGCCCGGCCGGCTGGCGCTCGTCGCCCGGGCGCTCTCGTCGATCGACTACTGCTGCGACGGCCGCGTCGCCGTGATGCGGCTCATGCGCCGCGACTTCGAGTCCACCGGCACCGGGGTCGACGACCTGGCGGGCCTGGTGAACGAGCCCATGTCGGTGGGCACGGTCGAGGTGAGCGTGCTGCTCACGGAGTCGGACCCGACGCTCGTCAAGGCGAGCTTCCGATCGAAGCCGCCGGCCGTCGCGGGCGGCACGTTCGTCGACGTCAACCACCTCGCCGGCCACTTCGACGGCGGCGGCCACGTGCATGCGGCCGGCGCGCGCCTCTCGGGCTCGATGGACGAGGCCGTGGCGCGCGTGCGCGCGGCGTGCGCGTCCTACTTCGAGTCGGCGGGGGATCCGGGCCCGGCGTCCGGCGCCGGCGACACCGTGTAGCCGAGCTTGCGGATCGCGGCGGCGGCGCGCTCGGGATCGGTGGCCGGCAGCAGCTCGACCTCGGCGACCTTGGTCTCGAACGAGCACTGCGCGCCGCGCACCCCGGGAGTCTCCTTCAGCTCCGCGACGATGGCCTCGGCGCACCCGCCGCAGTGCATGCCCTCCACCTGGAAGCGCACGCGCGTGGACGGACCGGCGGCCTGCGGCGCGGGTTCGCCCGGCTTGCACGCGGCGAGCACGAGGACGGCGGGGAGGATCGCGGCGAGGATGCGGCGCATGGCGGGAGCGTAGGCGACCCCGCGCCGCGTCACGCCGCGTCGCGGTGCGCGTCGGTGCCGGCCAGCCGCAGGTGCGCGCGCCGCGGCTGCAGCCCGATCAGGCGAAGCAGCGCCGGCAGCGTCCAGACCGACGACGCGAGGCAGCAGAGGCTGCCGATCGCCATCGCCACCCCCAGGCTCTGCAGCCCCTGGTGGTGGGCGAGGACCAGCGCCCCGAAGCCGATCGTCGTGGTGAGCGCGGTCACCACCACGGCGCGGCGCGTCGAGCCGAACCCGTGGTCGAGCGCGCCCTCGTGCGCCCGGTGGGTGATGTGGATGGCGCTGTCGATCCCCAGCCCGATCAGGATCGGGATCGCGAAGAAGTTCGCGAGGTTGAAGTCGAATCCGACGATCGCCATGCAGCCGATCGTCCACGAGACGCCGATGGCGAGCGACAGCAGCGCCGCGAGCGTCTCGCGCGGGTTGCGCAGGTCGAGCCACAGGAGGAGCGCCACCAGCACCGAGGCGAGCGTCGCCTGCTGGGCGAACGAGCGCTCCATGCTCTTCATCGACTCCGACACCGTCATCGGCACGCCCGTGGCCTGCGGGTCCTCGGCGCGCAGGGCGGCGACGAAGCGGTCGAGCGGCTCCGAGTCCCATACGTCGCCCGCGGGGTGCACCATCACCAGGAAGCGGCCGCCCGGCGACACCATCTGCGCGCGCACCGATTCCGGCAGCGCGTCCCGCAGCGGCATGCGCGCGCCCTCCGCCATCGAGCGCATCCCGTGCGCGGCGCGCGACACCGCGTCCTCGACCGCAGCGCGCGCGGTGGCCGCCTCGGCCTCGCCGTGCAGCGAGGGGTCCACGAGGTCCGCCAGCGTCCGCAGGCGCGACGCGAGCGACCGCATCCGGCCCGCGGCATCGGGCGCCTCGCGGTCGGCATGTCCGGCGAGGTCTTCCGCACGCAGCGCGCATGCGCGCAGGTCGCCCGCGCCCCAGTCCTCGACGCGACGCGGCCGCGCCGGCGCCGCCTCGACCGCGTTGGCGAGGCGCATCCGCAGCGCCGCGCGCTCCGGGGTCTCCATGCGCACCGCGTCCAGCACGCTGCGGATCCTGCCCACCTCGGGGTGCGACCGCAGCCGATCGACGAGCGGGGGGACGTCCTCCATCCGGTCCGCGAAGCACGCGCCGAACCAGCTCGCGGCCGCGGCGTCTTCGATCACCCGGTGCTCCCATGCCACGCTGTCGAGGCCCACGGCCTGGAGCTTGAGCAGGTTGCTCTCGAAGCGAAGGTGGGTGAACCCGTACCAGGCGCACGCGGCCGCGGAGAGCACGCTCGCGGCGACCGTGAAGCGGGCCTTCGGCATGCCGATCGAGCGGTTGATGCCCTCCCGCTGCAGGAAGAACGGCGTGGCCGCCTCGCGGCCGGGCACCGCGATCCGTGCGTCGAACAGCACGAGCAGGGCCGGCAGCACCAGCACGATCGACAGGAAGGTGAGCAGGATCCCGACGCCGGACACGATGCCCAGCTCCCGCAGCCCCTGGAACTCCGTGAACCACGCGAGCAGGAACACCCCCGCCGAGGTCAGCGCGCCGCTCAGGTTGCTCGGCAGCGCGGTCCGCATCATGTGGAGCACCGACTCCTCCACGGGCAGCCGCCGCCGCGCCTCGACGTAGCGGGCCACCATGTGGATGCCGTAGTCGAGCCCGACGCCGACCAGCACGAGCATGAAGACCACGCTCAGCAGGTTCAGGCGCCCGAACAGGACCGCCGCCGAGGCGTAGGTCAGCGCGCTGCCGACCATGAACGCCGCGAACGCGAGCATGGGCAGCTTCACCCCCCGGAAGACCACCATGAAGAGCCCCACGCAGAGCGCGGTCCCGACGGCGCTCGAGAGGTTCATGTCCGAGTGGGTGGTGGCCATCTCGTCGGCCTGCAGCACCGGCTTGCCCGTCATGCCGATCTCGACGTCTGGCACGCGTGCCCGGACCTCCTCGATCGCCGCGCGCATGTCGGCGAGCGGCTGGTCGATCACCTCGAAGCGCGAGAAGTCCTTGCGCGGCATGACGCCCACGAAGAGGAGACGTCCGCTGTCGCTCGCCAGGAACTCCTCCTCGCGCGGGGTGCCGACGAAGGGCGGGGCGCCCGGCGCCGCGGCCGCGATCGCCTCGAGCTCCAGGAATGCCGCCGCGCCCTGTCGCTCCGCCTCGGCCCGCGGCATGAACAGCGCGCCGAGCCCGAGCCGCTCCAGCCGCCGGCGCGCGTCGGCCACCAGCGTTCCCGCGCCCGCGTCGGCCGCCAGCAGCGGCAGCGCGTCGCGGGCCTCCGCCAGTCCCCGCAGCTCGCCGGTCTCCATCGCCCACGTGGCAAGCCGCGACTGCTCCGGGGCCGTGACGCGCGAGCACACGCGCTCGATCGACGGCTTGGCGCGCAGGGCGCGGTCGAGGAGGTCCACCGCGCGCTGCGCCTCGCCGGTTCGGCGCACGCCGTCGGACCCCTGCGAGTCGACCACGATCCACGCGTACTCGAGGTCGCCGAACTCCCCCAGGAACCGCTTGTACTGCTGGACGTACGGCCGGTCGTCGCCCATGAGCGAGTCGGTGTTCGCATCCATCCGGATGCGGTTCCAGCTCCAGGCCACCGCCAGGGCCGTGACCACGATCGCGGCCACCACCACGCCCACGGGGGACGCGGAGATCGCGCGCGCGAGCGGGTCGAAGCGGTGGCGTTCCATCGAGCGAGGGCCCTTCCGGGGGGGACCACGATAGTGCCGCGGCCGCCCGCGTGGAGAACCTGTCGATTGCGCCGCGGCCCATGCCTGCCCCCGCCACACTGCCCGGATGCCGTTTCGCAGTGGATCGATCTCCTATTCCAGGTTCGGCGTCTCCGGGAGCCTTCCCGACGACGCCAACGAGGGGGCGCTTGCCCTCCTCGGCCGCCACGTGGTCAAGCAGCGCGCGCTCTCGGACGAGGGCACGCTGAGCGGCTGGTGCTCCGGCCGGCACGTCTTCGACGCGGACTTCTCGTGGGAGCACTGCGGCTTCAGCGGCGCCATCCTGTGCGCCATGCGCGTCGACCGCGCCAAGGTGCCGCCCGAGATCCGTCGCGCCTACGTGGCGATGGCCGAGGACGAGCGCCGTGCCGCCGAGGTCGACGCGAAGGCGGGCGGGAAGTCGGGCGACGGTCCGGCCGCGCCGCTCTCGCGCGCGGCGCGCCGCGAGGCACGCGCCGACGCCGACCGCCGCTGCAAGGAGGAGATCGCCGACGGCCGCTACCGCCGCATCGGCATGGTGCCGGTGCTCTTCGACCTCGTCCACCGCTCGGTGCTGACGCCCGCGTCGGGCGATGCCGTGTTCAAGGAGCTGAAGGCGCTCGTCGAGGCCACGTACGGCTGCCGGCTCGAGCGCCGCTCGGCGGGCGGCGTGGCCGCCGACATCCTCGGCGCGCGCGGCATGACGTCGGACCTCGACGATGCCGTGCCCGAGGCGTTCACCGCGCCGCCGGCCGAGGCGGTCGCGCGGGCGCAGGAGGACGGCGCGCGCGTCGGGCAGCGGCCCGAGGTGCCGTGGGCGCTGGCCGGCGGCGACCTGAACGACTTCCTGGGGAACGCGTTCCTCATGTGGCTCTGGTGGCAGGCCGAGGCGCGCGAGGGCATCGTCGAGACCGCGTCCGTCCAGGTGGCCGTGATGGTCGACAAGCTGCTCGAGCTCGAGTGCCCCTGGGGCGTCGGCGGCAAGGCCACGCTCCGGGGCGCCATGCCCACGCGCAGCGTCGAGGCCGCCAAGGCGCTGCAGTCCGGCAAGTGGCCGCGTCGGATGGGCCTCCTGTTCGCGGCGCACGGGCAGGAGTTCGAGTGCACGCTGCAGGGCGACCGCTTCACGGTCGGGGGCCTCAAGCTGCAGCCGCCCGAGGAAGCCGCGAACACCCCGCGCCTGGAGATCGAGGACCGGCTCGACCGGCTCGGCACCTTCGACGCCGTGCTGGTGGCCCTCTACGACCAGTTCCTGCGCGAGCGCTTCGGGCGCGAGTGGCCCACCCGGAGGCAGCAGATCTCCGAGTGGATCAGCGCGCGCTCGGCGGTCCGCGCGGCGGTGTGAGCCGGCCTACGCCGCCAGTTCCGCACGCAAGGCGTCGGCGAGCGGGCGCAGCGCCTCCGGCAGCCCGCGGCCGAGCGCATCGAGCGCCGCCCGCGCCTTGGCCGGGTCGGGCAGCTTGCGCACGTGGATCAGGGCGATCATGAGCCGCGACTCGTCCGCGCCCGGGGCATCCGGCGCCGCCTGGACGGCGCTCGCGAACCCGTCGGCCGCC
>JBEITQ010000189.1:0-4093 GCA_040374835.1 Phycisphaeraceae bacterium
GCCACCGCGCCCGCGCCGAGGCCGAGGAGGAGCGGCGTCGACGCGATGCCGAGCCCCCACGCCGCGTGCGTGCCCGCGGCGCGGCGCACCAGGTCGAAGAGCGACGCGAACACCAGCACGTCCGTCACGCCCTCGGCGACGCGGATCGCGAGCGACGCATGCAGCCCGACCGGCGCGGCGAGCGCCCCGAGCAGGACGCCGTCGGCGAGCGAGGCCACGACGAGGAGCGTCACCGGCGACCAGCGCCGGCGCGCGCGCGCCAGGAGCGGGATGGCCGCCGCCGCGCCCAGGAGGTTCACCGCCATGAAGGTCTGCGCCTCGCGCAGCGATGCCCCGTAGCGGTCGACCAGCAGCTCCTTGAGGACCGGGGCCGCCATGGTGTCGGGCATCGCCGAGAGCACGAGCAGCAGGCCGAGGAGGAGCGTGAAGGGCGCGCGGCGCACGGATCCCCGCAAGCCTAGCGCCGCCATCGATACACTTGCCCGCCCCGAACGGCGAGGATCCGAGATGAGCCAGAACAAGGTCTTCGACACCCCCGAACGCGCGCTGGAAGGACTGGTCCGGGACGGGATGACCGTCGCGGTCGGCGGCTTCGGCCTGTGCGGCATCCCCGAGCGGCTGATCGTCGCGCTGCGCGACTCCGGCGTCCGCGGCCTGACCTGCGTGTCGAACAACGCGGGCGTGGACGACTGGGGCCTGGGCCTGCTGCTGAAGACCCGGCAGGTGCGCAAGATGGTCTCGAGCTACGTGGGCGAGAACGCGGAGTTCGAGCGGCAGTTCATGAGCGGCGAGCTCGAGCTCGAGTTCGCGCCGCAGGGAACCCTCGCCGAGCGCATGCGTGCGGGCGGCGCGGGCATCGCGGGCTTCTACACCAAGACCGGCGTGGGCACCGTGGTCGCCGAGGGCAAGCCGCACATGGAGTTCGACGGCGAGACCTACGTGCTCGAGCGCGGGATCCGCGCGGACCTGGCGCTCGTGAAGGCCTGGCGCGCCGACGCGGCGGGCAACCTCGTGTTCCGCAAGACCGCGCGCAACTTCAACCCGATGGCCGCCACGTGCGGGCGCGTCGCGGTGGCCGAGGTCGAGGAGCTGGTGCCGGTCGGCTCGATCGACCCCGACGAGGTGCACACGCCAGGCATCTTCGTGCAGCGCGTGGTGGTGACCGTGCCCGAGAAGCGGATCGAGCAGCGCACCGTGACCCCGGGCTGAGGCTCGTCGGCGCCGCCGCGGCGGTTATCGACCTTGGTCGGCGGGATGCGCGAAATCACGCCGGCGGGGACTGCGATAGGCGGCCCGCTGGTGCGTTCGGCCTGCGCACCCGGCATCTGCGCGCGCATGAGACAATTCCGGGCTCCCGGACGCCGATAGAACCCCTCCCGAGACCGCCCATGAACGCCAACCCGACGATCCACCGACTCGCCCGCCCGCTCGCCGCGCTCGCCGTCGCCGCCGCGGCCGTCCTGGGGACGGCACGCCCGGCCGACGCGCAGGCCGGCCGGCGGATGCTCTTCGCCGAGGCATTCCGCCCCGACATCATGCAGCGCGACCTGTCGCTGATGGCGCAGCAGCTGCAGCTGGAGGAGTGGCAGCGCCCGGTGATCGAGGCGCTCATCAACGACTACACGACCGCGTTCAACACCGGCGTCGACGCGATGAAGGACCGGATGCGCGCCGCGTCGGAGAACGCGGTGCGCTCGGGCTCCACCGCCGGGGACCAGGTGCTCCAGAAGGTGCTCGAGCCGCTGGGCGGCTGGCGCACCGAGAAGGAGCAGATGCTCGCGAAGTTCACCGCCGACGTGAAGAGCCAGCTGGGCGCGCAGCAGCTCGAGCTGTGGCCCAAGTTCGAGCGCGCGCTGCGGCGCGAGCGGCTCCTGCCGGAGGGCGACCTCTCCGGCGAGCGCGTCGACCTCTTCGCGGTGGTCGCGAAGATGCAGCCGACGCCCGCCGAGGAGGAGGCCACGGCGCCGGTGCTCGCGCAGTACGAGGTCGCGCTCGACCAGGCGCTCGCGGCGCGGTCGCAGCGGAGCAAGGAGGTGCTGCCGCGCCTGGAGGCCGCGATGTCGGCCATGGACTACGAGAAGATGGGCGACCTGCAGGACCAGGTGATGCAGGCGAGCGTCGCCGTGCGCGAGGCCAACGACGCCGCGATCGAGTCGATCGCCGCGGCGATGGGCGCGCGCGGCCCCGAGTTCCGCAAGGCCGCGCTCGAGGACGGCTACGCCGACGTCTACCGCATCCACCCGGTGATGGTGCTCATGCAGCAGGTGCGCAGGCTCCCGTCGCTCAGCCCCGAGCAGGTGGCGCAGGTGGACGCGCTGACGCTGGAGTTCGCCGGGGCGTGCGACCAGGCGAACGCGAAGCTCGCGGCGGTGGTGAAGGCCGAGGAGCCCAAGGCCGCCAAGCGGCGCGCCCGCGCGATGATGGAGCGCAAGGCCGGCGCGCCGGCGAGCGCCCCGGGCACCAAGCCCGACGACGAGGTCGCCAAGGCGCGCGCGGAGAAGGAGGCCATGGGCCAGCCCTACCGCGAGCGGCTCATGGCGATCCTGCGGCCCGAGCAGCTCGCCGAGGTCAACGGCGCGTCCCCGGAGGAGACCGAGCGCGAGAAGCTGCGGCTGATGGGCGACACGAAGGGACTCGGCCCCAAGGCCCAGGAGGAGGGCAACGGCGAAGGCGTCGAGCCCAACCCGAACAACCCCTCGGGCGCGGAGCCCCCGCCGCCCCCGGCGAAGATCCGTCCCGACGACCGCTCGCAGGGCGGGCAGCGCCGCAAGACGGCCGATCCCGCCGGGCCGCCCGCGGGCGGCGGCGAGCCCCGCTGAGCGGCGGCGGAGACGACATGGACCACGACGCGCAGCCCACCGCCGCACGATCCCCCGCCGACGAGGCCCGCGCGGTCGCCTCGGCGGGCGCCGACGTGACGCTGCGCGAGCGGTGCAGGCTGTTCGGCATCGAGTGGTCGGACGAGCTGCCGGAGGCCTCGCCGGGCGCCGCCGAGCGCCTGCCGCCGGACGCGGCGGTGCGCCTGCGCGTGGTGCCGCTGCGCATCGAGCGCGGGCGGATGGTCGTCGCGATGGTCGACCCGCTCGACGTCGGCGCGATCGACGAGGCGGCGGCGCTCGCGCGGATGCCGGTGGTGCGCATCGGCCTCGAGCCCGCGCTCTTCGGCGAGCTGATGCGCGCGGTCTACGGCACCACCGCGGCCCGGATGGCCGAGAGCCTCGCCGGGGACAGCGAGCTCTCGGGCGGGGAGATCGAGCACAACCTCGACGCCATCGAGGCGGACGACGTCCACCGGATGGCGGAGCAGCCGACGCTCATCAACCTGGTGAACCTCATCATCCTGGAGGCGATCCAGAACCGGACGTCGGACATCCACATCGAGCCCTTCGAGACCGAGCTCAAGGTCAAGTACCGCATCGACGGCGTCCTCACGGAGCGCCCGTCGCCGCCGAAGCACCTGCAGCCGGCGCTCATCGGGCGCCTGAAGATCATGGCCCACATGAACATCGCCGAGCGCTACGTGCCCCAGGACGGGCACATCACGCTCCGGTTCGAGGGCCGCAAGGTCGACATCCGCGTCAGCACGGTGCCCACGGTGTACGGCGAGAGCATCGTGATGCGAATCCTCGACAAGAGCTCGCTGCCGCTCGACCTCGTCAGCCTGGGGATGCGCGAGCAGATGCGCGGGATCATGGACCGCATGATCCAGAAGCCGCACGGCATGGTGCTGGTCACCGGCCCGACCGGCAGCGGCAAGACGACCACGCTGTACGCGTGCCTCAACAAGCTCTACGACCCGCGCAAGAAGATCATCACCATCGAGGACCCGGTCGAGTACGAGCTCAGCGGCATCAACCAGATCCCGGTGAACCCGAAGCGCGGCCTCACCTTCGCGACCGGCCTGCGCGCCATCCTCCGCCAGGACCCGGACGTCATCTTCGTCGGCGAGGTGCGCGACAACGAGACCGTCGACATCGCGATCCGCTCGGCGCTGACGGGCCACCTGCTCTTCACCACGCTGCACACGAACGACTCGATCAGCTCGGTCGGGCGCCTCGTCGACATGGGCGCCGAGCCGTTCCTGATCGCGAGC